>JAFXRX010000010.1 GCA_017526045.1 Opitutales bacterium | reverse complement strand
TTGTCGAGGCAATGCACATTATTACGACCACAAACATCGGCTCGGTGTACTTTTTGTCGACGAACGCAAGATAGTCGACGTAGTCCGTCATCGAATGCCAGCCGCTTGTTATTATCATCCCCAAAAAAAGAGGTATGAGCCATATGCCGAATATCGCCTCGACTTCGCCCAAAAAGTGCAGGATTGTAGCCCTGAACGAGACGGGGATAACCTTGCCGTAAAGCTTGCCCTGCATTTCGAGCATTTGGAGCTTTTGGTAGTGCCTCTGCTGCGCGCGGTCGCCCCATGCGTTGAATTTGCGGCTTAAAAATGTGTGGATTATCGCCAGAAAAAACACGGCGGTTGCGTACAGGTTGAAGGGGTCGCACTGCGCGCGCGTTTTGAGCGTTTGCCAAAGCGTCATGCCGTCCGTGTCGGGATATTCGGCGAGGGCTGTCGGGTATCTGACGAAAACATCGGCATCGTTTGCAAGGCAAGCGGAGCCCGCGAGCAAAATCCCGAATAAAATTAACGCCTTTTTGTTTATTGTCATCGCTGTGTTGGTAAAAATTTTAAGAGAAAATATATTACCATTCCCGCGCGCGGCGCAATAAAAAAGCGAAGGGGAAACTCAGGCGATTTTAGCGCGTCGCTTGGCGTAGTCGCGCAGCCGCTTTTCGGCGAAGGCTTTTGCGGCTTCGGCGTCGGGGGCGAGAGAGAAAATTTTTTCGGCGAAGTCGAATTTGGCAAGCAGCATCATTTCCTCGAAAGACTTGTACGCCTCGATTTTGTACTCGCCAAGCGGGTCTTTTTGCGCGTACGAGCGCAGGTAGATTGCGTCCTTTAAGTCCTCGAGATAGGTTATGTGGTTTTGCCAGTTTTCATCGAGCGAATTCAAAAGAACGGCTCTTTCGATTTTTTCGGAGTTTTCCTCCCCGTCGATTTCGCGCTTTTGCGCGTGCAAATTTTTGAGGCTTTCCGCTATCTTTTCTACGATTTGCACACTTCCAAGATTTGCAAAATCCTCTTTTGCTTCGAAAAATACGCCAAAGCGCATATAGATTTCCTCAGCCAAATTTTCAAGGTCGGCTTCGGAAATCGCGTTGTCGGCTTCGGGCAAAAATCGGCGGGCGAGGGCGCTTGCGCAGTCGAAAAATATTTCCGAAATCCGCGCGTTGTGGCTTTGCTCCTCGAGGATTTCCGAGCGCATCGAATAGACTATTTCGCGCTGCTTGTTCGAGGCGTCGTCAAACTGCAGCATGCGCTTTCTTATTGTGTAGTTTTCGCCGTCCGCCTTCTTTTGCGCGCGCCTTACAATTCTATCCATAATCGGGTGCGAAAACGGGCAGCCGTCGCGGTACTTTTTGCGGATTGTATTGGACAAAAACGATGTGTCGGCATGCAGCCTCAAAAGCTCGTCTTCAAGCGACAGGAGAAAAACGCTTTCGCCTCTGTCGCCCTGGCGCGCGCACCTGCCCTGAAGCTGGCGGTCGACGCGGCTTGACTCGTAGCGCTGCATGCCTATCACAAGGAGCCCTCCGAGCTCTTCGACGCCCGGGGCGAGCTTGATGTCGGTGCCGCGCCCCGCCATGTTCGTTGAAATTGTCACGGCGTTTTTTTCGCCCGCCCGCGCTACAATTTCAGCCTCTTTTGCGTCGTTTTTTGCGTTCAAAACTTCGTGCGAAATTCCGTTCAATTTCAAAAGCCTGCTCAAAAGCTCCGAGTCTTCGACCGACGCAGTCCCGACCAAAACGGGCTGCCCGCGCAGGTTCGCCCCGCGTATTTTTTCGCACGCAGCCTGGAATTTTTCGCGCTTTGTCTTGAAAATCAAATCGGGGTGGTCGACCCTTCTGCAGGGCTTGTTTGTCGGGATGGGCATGACAGTAAGCTTGTAGATG
>JAFXRX010000129.1 GCA_017526045.1 Opitutales bacterium | reverse complement strand
GCGCGTCTTGATTTTCAGGGCGTTCCACTTCGCCGCGTTTAAGTCGTTTACCGGGTGGTATTTTTTCGAGGCAAAGCCGAAGAGCCAGTGCCCCGAAGGATAGGTCGGAATGTGCGCCTGGTAAACTTTTGAAATCGGAAATCGCTTGAAAATGTGCTTGTGCGTGCGCGTCATCGCGGCGGAGTCGTCCTCGTAAAAGGGGCTTTCGTGCTGGTTTACGAGTATGCCGTCCCTGCGCAGAGCCTTGTTGCAGCTGCCGTAAAATTCCTTCGTGAAAAGCCCCTCGCCCGGGCCGAACGGGTCGGTTGAATCGACTATGATTAAATCGTAGCAATCGCTGTGGCGGCGGACAAAGCGCACGCCGTCCTCGAAATGCAGGTCGACCCTCTTGTCGTTGAACCCGCGCGCAGTCTGCGGCAAAAATTCGCGAGCCGCCTCCACGACGTCCTCGTCGATTTCCGCGACGTCGATATGCTTTATGCCCTTGTAGCGGGCAAGCTCCCTGACAACGCCACCGTCGCCCGCGCCGATTACCAAAACGTCCCTTACGCGCGGGTGGACAGCCATGGCGGGGTGGACAATCATCTCGTGGTAAATGTGCTCGTCCTTTTCAGTAAGCATCATGATTCCGTCGAGCGCCAAAAACCTGCCGAATTCGGGGGACTCGAAAATGTCAATCTGCTGGAAGTCGCTTTTTTTCGAAAAAAGCTGGCGGCTTATTTTTATCGAGAAATTTACGTTCTCGGTCTGTTTTTCCGTAAACCAAAGCTCCATAAAATCAGTCCTTTAAAACGTTTATATATGATACCGACAAATCCTGCGTGCCCGTAATCTGGCAGCCCTTGGATTTTGCGTATTTTATGTATTCGACAATGTCCGGGGTAATCATCTCGCCCGCCGCCAAAATCGGGATGCCGGGCGGATAGCACATCACAAATTCGCACGCCACCCTGCCGGCGGCCTTCGCAAGCGGCACGCTCTCCTTTTCGGCGTAAAAGGCCTCCTGCGGCGAAAGCGCAACCTGCGGGGTGATGAACTCCCGCGCAAACATCCCGCGCTTCGACTTGCGGCGCGTGCGCCTGATTTCGGCAAGCGCGCTTACAAGGCGCTCGATGTCGCGCTTGCGGTCGCCCACCGAAATGTACGCCAAAATGTTGCCCATGTCGCCGAACTCAATCTGGATGTCGTACTCGTCGCGCAGCATGTCGTAAACTTCGATGCCCGCAATACCAGCGTCAAGCGTGTGCACCGAAAGCTTTGTGATGTCGAAGTCGAACACGTTTTCGCCGTCGACAAGCTCGCGCGAAAACGCGTAATAGTCGCCGATGTCGTTTATCTCCTCGCGCGCGTACTCCGCCATTTCGCAGACTTTCTCAAAAATCTGCTCCCCGTGCAGGGCAAGCTCGCGCCGCGAAAGGTCGAGGCTCGAAAGCAAAAGATACGACGCGCTCGTAGTCTGCGTAAGATTTATAATCTGGCGCATGTAGCCCTCGTTTATCGCGGGGCCCGCAAGCAAAATCGAGCTTTGCGTCAATGAGCCGCCCGACTTGTGCATGCTGGCGCTCGCCAAGTCCGCGCCCGCCTTCATCGCGGAAACCGGCATATTCCTGCCGAACGAAAAATGCGTGCCGTGCGCCTCGTCAACCAGCACAAGCATATTTTTTGCGTGCGCGATTTTTACGATTTTTTTTAGATCCGAACAAATGCCGTAATAAGTGGGGTTGTTGACCAAAACCGCCTTGGCGTCGGGGTTTTGCTTTATGGCTTTTTTGAGGCTTTCAACCGACATTCCAAGCGCGATGCCAAGCCGAGAGTCCACAGCGGGGTTGACATATACGGGAACCGCGCCGCACAAGACAAGCGCGTTTATCGCGCTGCGGTGGACGTTGCGCGGAAGTATTATTTTTTCGCCGCGCTTCAATGAATATAAAATCATGCTCTGCACCGCGCTTGTAGTGCCGTTTACCATGAAGAAGGCATGGGAGGCTCCGAACGCGCGCGCCGCCAAATTCTGCGCCTCGGAAATGACGGAGACGGGGTGGCACAAATTGTCGAGCGGCTTCATCGAATTTACGTCGATTGAAAGGCACTGCTCGCCCAAAAATTCCGCAAGCTTTGGGTTGCCCCTGCCGCGCTTGTGCCCGGGCACGTCGAAGGGCACGACCCTCATATTTCTGAAACGCAGCATCGCCTCGTAAAGCGGAGCGCGGGAAAAATCCGGTTTTGCAGCCATCTTAGTAAATATTTTGCCGCTGAAAATTTCGAGCATCTCGCGGCGGAGGCTCGCGGCGATTTTCGCGCGCTGTTTTTTAGGGAGGTCGTTGGGGTCGATTTGGAACAGATAGTTCTGCAAGTCGAGGTCCTTTATGAGCATCTTTGTGTGGAAGATGTTCGCCTGGTAGACGTTGATGTCGACGGCGTCGTATTTGTTGAGCGTGCGCTTGTCGATGTAGTCCTGAATGGAGCTTATGCGGTGGTCGATGAAAATCTTTTTGCCGGCGACGTTGCGGGTGAAGCCGCGCACGCGGTAGTCCATTGTGATTATGTCGGAGCTAAACGAGGCAATCAAATAGTCGAGCGTCGAAAGCGGGGTGATCTCGCCGCAAGTGGCGACGTCGATGTCGACGCGGAAAGTCGCAATGCTCGTGTCGGGATGGTATTCGGGATAGGTGTGAACCGTAACATGGCTCTTGTCGAGGTGCGCGACAATGTCGTCGCCGCGGCGGCGCGAGCCTATTGAGTTGTCGGAAATCAAGAAGGTGACCGAGGCGCCCTGCGGGTCGTAGTCCTGCTTTGAAATGCTTATGACCTTCGCCCCGATTTGCGAAGTCAAATCCGACATAATGCCCGTTATGCGGTCGGAATTGTACTGCGAGTCGACATACTCGATGTAGTTTTTCTGCTCGCGCGAAGTCTTGGCATAGCAGACGTCGTAGAGGTTGAAGCTCAAAGATTTTGTAAGATTGTTAAAACCGTGAAGCTTTAATTTGTTTTCCATTTCGCCACGAAAACATAAGTGATTTTTATTTTAAAAATTCCGCCGAAACCGCGGGGGATGCGGCGTCAAAAAAAGCAATGGGAGAGCCGAAAAGACGGCTCGCGCGCAACCAGCGCAAAATTAAAGACCCAAGCCGCGACTTGCACCAGAAAGGACGCGCGGCAACTGTTCGCATTGGGAAGTCCAATAGCGCACATGGATTGCCGAGGTGTCGGCAAAGGCAAACATTGCGTAATTTTGCATGGGGACTTCCAACCTTCCTTTCCTTGTTGACGATTTTAATTGTAAAAATTTTATATTTTGAAAAATGAATTTATTGTCAATAAGAAAAACATTGGGACGCGGGCGGCATAAAACTCTCAAATTGGGCAATCTGCTCCGCGATCAAAAAGTGAGGCTCGATCGAGTATGTCTTTGATACACTCCGCTCGCCGCCACTAACATCCCAAAAAGTTTTTTTCAAAAACATT
>JAFXRX010000128.1 GCA_017526045.1 Opitutales bacterium | reverse complement strand
GTATTTCTTGTTATTCATATTGGTGATTTTTAATAAATTCTCTTTTTAGTAAAAAAAACCTTTCGGTTTTATCAAGATTTTTTGCCTTTGAAATTTCGCCCGATTTTCACTGCCGGTTGTAAACGTTCTGGGCGGCAGCCAAACCTTTGGCGCAAACCGCCTCGAAAGCCTCCTTCGCCGCGGGCAAAGACGCCTCGAAAGCCGCCCTTTCCTCTTCGGAGAACCTGCCCAAAACGTAGTCCGCCAAGTCCATTTCCTTGAACGGCTTGCCGCCGAGCCCCAGGCGAACCCTGATAAAAGAGTTGCCGCAGCGCTCCATGATGTTTGCAACGCCGTTGTGCCCGCCAGCCGAGCCGCCTATTGAAAGCTTGAACTTGCCCAGGGCTATTGTTATGTCGTCGTAAAAGACGACAGCCTCGGAAATGTCCGCCTTCAAAAAGCGCAGGATGTTTGCGATGTTCACGCCGCTTTCGTTCATGTAGCCCTCGGCGGCGGCAAAAACCACTTCGCTTCCGGCAACAGCAGCCTTGGCAAGGTACGCCGCGCAATATTTGTTCCTAACAAAATTCGCGCCATACAAAGAGGCAATGCGCGCCAACGCCTGCATTCCGGCATTGTGGCGCGTGCCCTCGTATCGGGAACCCGAGTTTCCCAAGCCTATCGCAACTTTTACAGCCATTTTGGTTTATGCCCGCGCAATGGGCGCGGCAGCTTCGGATAAAAATTTTAAAGAGCAAAAAATGCGCGTTTTAAGCGGCATTACTGTGCGGCGGGAGCGGGAGCGGCCGTGGCAGCTTCGCCCTCAGCGGGAGCTTCGGCTGCGGGGGCTTCCTCAACCGCGACAGCGGAGCAGGAAACAACCGGAGAATCGCCGTGCGCACCGTGAATTTCAACGCCCTCGGGCATTGCCAAGCCGGAAACTGTTATGCTTTCGCCGACGTGCAGCTTGGAGACATCGACCGAGATAAATTCGGGAAGGTCGCGCGGGCGGCAGCGGACGGGAACTTCGTGCAAATTGATTTCGAGCACGCCGTTTTCGTTCTTGACGCCTTCGGATTCGCCTTCGAAGTGCAGCGGGATGACTGCGTCCATGGGCTTGCCGCGCACAACTTCCTTGAAGTCGATGTGCTCGACGTTGTCCTTCAAGGGGTTGCGGACAACTTCCTTCAAAATCGCATAGCGGGATTCGGTGCCGTCGTCGAAGTGCATTTCCAGCAAAGCAGCCTTACCCAGAATAGCCTTGGCGACAACCGAGAATTCCTTTGCGTCGACCAGAAGGTTCTTGCAGCCGCTTTCGCCGTAGATAACGGCGGGGATTTTGCCTTCTTTGCGATAGCGGTTTGCGCTCGAGCCGCCAACCGTTTCTCTATTTGCCACGTTGAGATTGATTTGTTTCATTGTATATTTTCTCTTGTATTTTGTATAATAAATAAGCCCCGCCGAAAACGAAGCTTCGACAAGTTAAATTTTTAAAAAGAGTAGAACCTTACCAACTGCTCGCAAAATTGCAACCAAAACTTTTGATTTTTTGTATTTTTTTTATTCGACATCGAAAAAACCTCGTCCAATATTCGTTTTTTTGAAAAATTTTGGCGTTTTTTTTGTGAAAAACGCGCAAAAAACACGCGTTTTTTTGCCGATTTTTTTTAATTTTTTGCGCAAATTTCGAACAAAATATTGATGAAAAAATACAAGCACATCATTTGGGACTGGAACGGC
>JAFXRX010000127.1 GCA_017526045.1 Opitutales bacterium | reverse complement strand
GGTCGACGTGCGCTATTATGCAAAAATTCCTAATGAGAGTTGTGTCCATTCGCCAAATTTAAAATAATCAATAAAAGAGGGATATTCTTGCGCTTCCGCCGCGCCTTGCAACCAAAAAAACAATAAACTCCGCCGTTTGCAAAACTTCGCAAAAAATTTTTGCGCGGCTTTTTGAAACAGGGAATATTCTTTTAGAAAAAAATTTTTTTCGGCGCGCGGCTACTGCAAAAACTTCAAAATGTCCTGCGGGAGCTGCTTTAAATCGGGCGCATTTTCCCTGCCCGAGAGCCCGCATAATTCCCGCAAAAACGGCGCGGTCTTTTCAATGGCAAATTCGAGCGAGTCGCCCGAAATGCGCCACTGCCAGTTGCCCGCCGCCACGCCCGGGGTGTTCATCCTCGCGTTGCCGTCAAGCGACAAAATGTCCTGCATGGGCATCACCGCCAAATCCGCGACGCTTGTTAGCGCGCCCAAAATCATATTCCAGTTAGGCGAGGTCGCGGGCGTCGCGAAATATTTGCGGAAGTGGTCCTGCGTTTTTGGGTCGGCGTTGGCGTACCAGGAGTTTGTCGTTTCGTTGTCGTGCGTGCCTGTGTAGCAAACGATGCCGCGCGTAAGGTTGTGCGGCAAATAGGGGTTTTTTGCGTCCCCGCCGAATGCGAACTGCAAGACCGCCATCGTCGGAATTTTTATGCTCTTGCAAAGCTTCACCGCGCGCTTTGACAACAGCCCCAAGTCCTCCGCGATGAATTTTTCCGTCGGGAAAAACTTGCGCATTCTTTTAAAGAAATCCCTGCCCGGGCCGATGAGCCATTTGCCCTTTGTGGCGTCTGTCGAGCCGCCCGGAATTGCCCAGTAGTCGGCAAAGCCCCTGAAATGGTCGAGGCGCAGGACGTCGTAAAGCTCGAACGCTTTTTTGAGGCGAGCCTGCCAGAAGGCGTAAACTGCCTCCTTGTTTTTCTTCCAGCTGTAAAGCGGGTTCCCCCAGAGCTGCCCCGTCGGCGAAAAATAGTCGGGCCCGACGCCTGCCACGTTGCGCGGGGAAAGGTCTTTTTTCAGGTCGAAAAGCTGCGGGTTTGCCCATACGTCGGCGGAGTCCGCCGAGACGAAAATGGGCATGTCGCCGATGATTTCGATGTTGCGCGCCGCGGCCTTTGCCTTCAGGCGCGCGTACTGCCCGAAAAATATGTACTGCCCAAATTTTACGGCGTTTATTTTTTCCTCGTCCTCTTTTGTTAATTCTATTTTTGCGCGGGTTTTAATTTCCTGCGGCCATTCGCTCCATGCGGCGCCGCCGAAACGCTTTTTCATTGCGCAAAAGAGCGCGTAATTTTCAAGCCAATCGCGCTGCTTTTCGCAAAATTCGCCGAAAGTTTCGCCGAAAATTTGGGGGCTGCCCGCCTCGAAAAATTTTTGCGCGGCTTTTTCCAAAATCGGCGGCAGCGTCTGGTAAACCGCGCCGTAGTCGCACCTGGCTTGGGGCAGGCCGCGCAGCTTCTGCGCGTCTTCCTCGCCGATGAAGCCGAGATTTTTCAGCTCGAAAAAGTCGATGAAATACGGGTTGCCCGCAAACGCCGAAAACGACTGGTACGGCGAGTCGCCAAAGCCAGTCGGGGAGAGGGGGCATATCTGCCAGTATTTTATTCCCGCAATCGTCAGGAAATCCAAAAATCTTTCCGCGCCCCCGCCGAACGAGCCGATGCCCTGGCCGGACGGCAGGCTTGAAATGTGCATTAAAACGCCCGCCGCGCGCGATGTCGTCCAAGAATAATCTGCCATAGCCAATATCAATGCAAAATCGAATATTTTTTACAACAATAAAACATCATAATTGACAAACAAAAGAAATGCGAAAATTATAGGGAAAATTTTTATGCAAGAGTTTTCGCCGCCAAATGTACAGAAATTTTTAAGCGACGCCGAGGAACGCGCCGCTTATCTTTTTTCGCGCGCCGACAAGGGCGCAAAGCCGCCGGTTTTCATAGTTTCAGCCGCGGAAGCCGAAGCCCCCGCGCCCGCTGAAATCCAGCAAACCCCGCCGCCGCGGGCGCATAAATTTTCCGTTTTCGCGCAGAAGGATTTTTGGCTTTCGGAAGAGGATTTCGCCGAATTTGAAAAGGTTCTTGCAAAAGTTTCCGCCCAGGGCGCGGAGCGCAAATTGTCGCGCAGAATATCCGATTTGCCCTCGTCGTACACCTCGGCAAATTCGCAGTTTGCGGATATGAGGGAGGCGATATTCAAGCTTCTCAACGCCTCCGCAAAGAAGCCGCATGGCTTGAAGTTTTTTGTCTCGGAGGCGTCTATTGCGGGCGGGGCGAAAAGGTTTGTCGCGCTGGGAGTCGACGAAAATTTCCTTTCAAATACGCCGTCTTTGGAAGTTTCCGCAGAAAGCGAAACTTTTTTAAGCCCTTCGTTTGCCCTTTCGCTAATCGACGAATTTCTGGAAAAGCACAGGATAGAGCTCGACATGCCGCCCGACGCGACCGAGGCGGGGGGCTTCCACTTCGGCCTGGATTCAATTCTATACCAGGCGGGGCGCAATTTTGTAAGCGACATCGCATTCCGCATTTCGGGGAAGTCCCAGCCAATTTGGAGAGAACACCTTTTTACGATTTGCACGCAAATTTCGCGCACGTCATATGAGCTCGGCGAGGCGGCGGGTTCGCTAATTCTCGCGCCCGCGGACGCCGAATACATCGCCCGCTCCATAAATTTTTCGGGCGAGCCGCTTTTGAGCAACATACGCTCGACGCGCAAGCTGCTGGAGCTCGCAAAAGACGCAATGGCGCTGCACTCCGACGCCGAAAAAGTTTTGGGGCTCGGCAAAATCCCGCGTAGAATTCCGAAAAATTCAAACTGCTTTATCGTGGATTTCTTGGGCAACCACAAATGGCGCATACGCCACGCAAATAAAATTCTGATAGAGGTTTCGTACGGAATGCCTGTGCCCCCGCGCCTGACGCATAGCGGCAGCGAATTCGCGGCGGAAATCAAGAGAGTGTTCGCCTTCAAAGGCTCGCGCAAGGTCGAGAGGCTCGTGGAGCTCATAGAGGCGGGCATGGGCGAAAAGAAGGGCACAATGCTTGTGATTTCGAAAAAGGCCAAAGAGGAGGCAAAACGCCTCGCGGCGCAGTCTACGCCGATTGCCCCGATAGTTTTGACGCGCCAGCTTTTGGGCTCGCTGACTGCAATCGACGGCGCGATATTGCTCGACCACAACGGGGTCTGCCACAGCATCGGCACGATTTTGGACGGAATGGCGACAGCAAAAGGCGATTCTTCGCGCGGGGCGAGATACAATTCGGCGGTGAAGTACATTGACTCGCGCAAGGCGTTGGGCGAGAGCTGCATGGCGGTAGTTATCTCCGAAGACGGCAATGTTGATCTCATCTCATAACAAAACGCTGAAAAAGTGGTGAAAACCGGAATAAAAAAGCAATTTTTTCAAAATTGTAATATAGTGCTTACGCAAAAATAAAAGAGGCTTTTTTATTCCTTGCGCTCCATCTTGGTTTTACTTCGGGGGGCAGTACTTAGTTGTACTCGCATTTGCATTCGCAAATGTCTCGGCACTCGCTTGCGCTCGGCTCTTTTTGCTTGCGCAAAAAGCTACCCACGCAAAGCGTGGTCAGCTCCCCGCTCGTAAAACGCAAGAGAACAGGGCTCCCAAAAATGTTTTTGAAAAAAACTTTTTGGGATGTTAGTCATC
>JAFXRX010000126.1 GCA_017526045.1 Opitutales bacterium | reverse complement strand
GGCGGAGGAAATCGCGCAGCGGACCATGGGGCAGCTTGGAATTTCGCACCTTGCAAAACGCTCCCCCGCGCGGCTTTCGGAGGGCGAAAAAAAGCGCGCCGCAATCGCCTGCGTGCTTGCAATGAGCCCGAAAGTCCTATTGTTCGACGAGCCCACAGCCTCGCTCGACGCGCGCGCGGCGAGGGAGCTTTGCGCCCTGCTTAAAAATTTGCCGTGCGCAAAAATCGTGGCGACCCACGATTTGAATGTCGCAAAAAATTTGTGCTCGAAGGCGGCGGTTTTGTCGAATTCAAGGCTTGTTAAATTCGGCGCGTGCGCGGAAATTCTCGCCGACGAAAAACTTCTTTTTGACTGCTCACTCATTTGAAAACACCATGAAAATACTGTACTACAACTGCGCCGCAGGCATTAGCGGAGACATGAATTTGGCGGCGATGCTCGACTTGGGCGTCGACAAAAACACCCTCGTGGGCGAGCTTGAAAAATTGGGGCTTGAAGGCTGGAAGCTCGAAACTTTCAAAGACGAGCGCGGCGGAATTTTCGGCACGCGCGTCGAGGTTGTCTGCGAAGGGGAACACGGGCACTGCCATGAACATCATCATGAACATCACCGCGAAGAACACAGCCACGAACACCATCACGAACACCGCCATTACTCGCAAATAAAGGAAAAGATTTTAAATTCCGCGCTCTCGCAAAAAGTCAAGGATTTGGCGATCGCAATATTCGAGCGCATTGCCTCTGCCGAGGCGCAGGTTCACGGAAGGAAAATCGAGGACGTATGCTTTCACGAAGTCGGGGCTGTAGATTCGATAATCGACATTGTGGGCGCTGCAATATGCGCGGACATGGTCGGCGCGGACAAATTCGCCTGTTCCAAAGTCGAGCTTGGCGGCGGCACAGTGCGCTGCGCGCACGGCACAATGCCCGTTCCCGCGCCCGCAACCGCGCTTTTGGCGCAGGCTTTCCCCTCGACTTTGGGCGCGGCAAACTGCGAATGCACAACGCCCACGGGGGCTGCGATAATCGCGGAACTATGCTCCGAATTCGAGCCGAAAATTTTCGGAAAAATTTTGAAGTGCGGCGTCGGTGTGGGGCACAGAAAAATCGAAAATCTCGCAAACGTTTTGCGCGTAATGCTCATTGAAACAGGCGGCGCCGAGCCCGAAATTTTTTCCGAAAAAATGTTTGAGCTGAGCGCGAACATCGACGACATGCCGCCCGAGCAAATTTCGCTTTTGTGCGAAAAATTGTTCGAGGCGGGCGCGCTCGACGTTTGGCAGGAGGGGATTTTTATGAAAAAAGGCAGGCTCGCCGCGAAGGTTTGCGCGCTTGTAAATTCCGAAAATTTGCGCTCGGCAAAGGACTGCTTCTTCATGCATTCCTCGACGCTGGGGCTCAGGCAGGCGGAGGTTTTGCGCGAGTCGCTGCCGCGCGAATTTGACGAGGTTAAAACTCCGCTTGGCAAAGCGCGGCGCAAAATTGCATCGTTTAAAAATTTAAAAAAATCGAAATTCGAATTCGGCGACGCTAAAAAAATCGCGGAGGAAAATTCGCTTTCAATCATGGAAGTTTTGAAAATTTTAAATTCCCAAAACCCCTAAAACATGGAAACTCTCGAAAGCATTTTGGCAGATTTCAAAGCCCGAAAAATAACGGAAAAAGCCGCCGCAAAAAAAATCGCAGAGCTTGGCACAATCGATTTGGGGCACACCAAAATCGACGCCTCGCGCCGCGCCCGCACGGGGGCTGGCGAGGTTATTTACGGCGCGGGCAAAACCGCCGCGCAGGTTTTGGAAATAGCAAAAGCCATTGCATCGCGCGGCGGGGCGGTGTTTGCAACGCGCCTTAAAAAAGACGCTCTCGCGCTTCTTGAAAAAAATTTTGAGGGCGGCAGGGCAAACGAAATCGCGCGGACTTTCGCTCTCGGCGGCGAAAAAAAGCGCGGCTGCAAAAAGTTTGTGGCGATAGTCTCCGCGGGGACTTCGGATATGCCCGTTTGCGAGGAGGCGCGGGAAACTCTCGAATTTTTTGGCGAGCGGGCCGAATGCTTTTACGACTGCGGAGTGGCGGGGCTTCACAGGCTGCTTGAAAAAATCGGAAGGATTTCAGAGGCGTCTGTCGTCATCGCCGTCGCGGGCATGGAAGGCGCATTGGCAAGCGTGGTCGCGGGTCTTGTGAAAGCCCCCGTGATTGCGGTTCCCACAAGCGTCGGCTATGGCGCAAGCTTCGGCGGGATTGCCGCTTTGCTTGCGATGATGAATTCCTGCGCAAACGGCGTAAGCGTCGTAAATATCGACAACGGCTTCGGCGCGGCGTACTGCGCGCACGCGATTTGCCGCGCCAAATAATCGCAGTGTTTTGCAAAAAAAGCGGCGGATTAAAAAAATTCCGCCGCAAAATTTTTACTTTTCCTGCGCCTTGCCCTTTTTTATTTTCGGCTTTTGGAAAAAGAATTTCAAAGCCTGCTGGGCGTCTTTTTCAGCCCCCGCATCCTTCATAAACGCGATGTTTTTCGCGGTTTTGGGAATGCGCTTTTTGAGCTCGGAGAGCTGCTCTTCGCCGCTTGGCAGAATGAGAGTGGGCGTGTTGTTTTGGATTAGATATTTTATGTTTTCAAGCGGGGAGTCGGGAAACGAGTCGACGTCCGCCTCCGCCAGTTTCCACTCCTGCAAAAATGTTTTCATGTGGCCGTCTTTTGCCCATGATACGATGTCGAGCGTGGGACTGGAAAGGAAAAGCTTTTCGACTTTTTCGGGATGTTTTGCCGCGAAGTTTACCGAGTGGAAAGCTCCCGTGCCGAACGCCGCGATGTGGGCTTTTTCGCTTGTCTTCAAAAGATTGGGGAAGTATTTGAAAACTTCTTCGCCCCAGCGCATCGAGTTGGGGTTGCCCCACCAGCTGTCGATGTCGGTGTACACAACGTGCCAGCCTTTTTTGAGCGCGCCAAGCAGCAGTTCGCGCTCTTCGGGGGAGTTGCTTGGCTTTGTGGCAATCCAAATCCACTCGCCGCCCTTTGAGGGCTTGTTGGGCAAAAATATCCAAGTGTCGCGCCAGCGGAACTGGAACGAATATTGCACAAAGCCTTCAAAATCGCCCTTCTTTGCGCGGAAATAGGGAATTTGCGGCGTCTTTTTGTTTCCCGTCAAAAACTTGTAGACGAACTCCGCCATTTTGTACGCGCCCTCTTCGTTGGGGTGGATGTCGTCGCAGTACCAGTCGGGGTGGTCTTCCAAAAGGCTGTGGAAATCGATAATTTTAAGCCCGCGGCGCTTGGCGATTGCCTCGACCGAGGGGTTTACGCCTTCGGTTACGACTTTGCGCGTGATGCCGATTGCGTCCTTTCTTACCCACGCCGCGCTTGCAAGATAAAAGGTCTGTTTTTTGTTCGGGTTTGCGATTTCGTCCAAATACGCCTCGTAGTCCGCCTGGAAAATTTCGGGGGTTTTCCAGTTGACGGGCTTGGAGTCGTTGGTGCCGAGCTTGACAATTATGATGTCGGGGTCGAACTCTTTGATGCGCGGAATTCTGCCGCTTTTCCAGTAGGGGTCGTTGCTGTCTTTTTGGACGCATTTGCCCGTTATGCCGAAGTTTTTCACCTCGTATTTGTCGCCGAGCATGTAGCCCAAAATTACTGGGTAGGCGTCGGTGCAGGAATTGTGCAGCCCGAAGCCTTCCGTTATGCTGTCGCCTATGCAGGCGATTTTAATTTTTTCCTGCGCGGACGCGAAAACGCACGCGCAAGCCAATGCAAATGCAAGCAGTATTTTCCTCATCGTATATATTATGGTTGATTTGGAAATCTTACGACTTGCGCTCCGCCGCGTCAATATATTTTGATTTTTATTGACTTGGCCCGGCTTGGGTTTTTATTTTTTTTGCGTTGCATTTGATATTGAATGCGCAATTTGAAAACACAAGGGAGGAAAATTTTTATGGAAAAAATATCTCGCAGAAATTTTGTAAAGACGGCGGGCGCGGGGGTCGCGCTCTTTTCGATTTTGCCGCGCTGGGCGATAGGCAAAGAGCCCGCGCCCAATTCAAAAATAAACGTCGCAATAATCGGCTGCGGCGGCAGGGGCGAGGCGTCGGTAAACGAGGCGGCCAATTTTGACAGGGCAAACATTGTCGCGCTTTGCGATGTCGACAAGGGCAGGGCTGCGGGCGCGTTCAACCGCTTCCCCGGCGCGCAAAAATTTTCCGATTACCGCGTTATGTTCGACAAAATGGGCAAGGACATTGACGCGGTTTTCGTCTGCACCCCCGACCACGCGCACTTCCCCGCCGCGGCTTGGGCGATGGCAAACGGCAAGCACGTCTATGTCGAAAAGCCGCTTGCGCGCACTTTTTGGGAGACGCAGGAATTAAAGCGCATCGCAAAAAAGAAAAAGCTTGTCACGCAGATGGGCAACCAGGGGCACGCGGGCGACGGCTGGCGAATGCTCAAAGAGTGGCACGACGCGGGGCTTCTTGGCGACGTGGAGGAAATCCACCACTGGACAGACCGCCCCAACGTATTTTGGCGGCAGGGGCTTATCAACCGCCCGTCGGAAAACAAAAATTCTGGCAATATCGACTGGCGGCTGTGGCTAAACGTCGCGCCCGACCAGCCTTTCGACCCGATGATTGCGCCCTTTGCATGGCGCGGCTTCCAGGATTTCGGGACGAGCTCTCTTGGCGACATGGGCTGCCATTTCATGGACTTGGGCTATTCGGCGTTCGGCTTGGGGCTGCCCTCAAAAATTTACGGGACGCGCTCCGAGATGAACGATTTTGCATGGCCTGCAAAGGCGAAAGTCGTTTACGAATTCGCCCCGAACAAATTCCACAAAAAGCCGGTAAAGCTTTTTTGGTACGACGCAAACGAAAAGCCGCGCGGCCTCAAAAATTTCAAGCAGGACGCAATCGACCGCTGCGGCAACGGCACTGCAATCATATGCTCGAAGCGCAACGTTTTTTGCGACAACCCCTACGGGGGCAACACCCGCATTTACCCATTCGAGGAGTTTCGCGACCTTAAAAAAGACAACGCGCTGCCGCCGCCTTCAATCCCGCGCGCGGGCGGAAACCCGCACCACGAATTTTTGCGCGGCTGCCTTGCGGGCGTGCAGCCGGGCTCGAACATCGCGGAATTTTCCGCGGACTTCACCGCAACTGTGCTGCTTGGGCTTGTGCCGAATTTCGTCCCAGACAAGGAATTGAAGTTCGACCCCAAAAGCATGAAGTTTACAAACTCGCGCGAGGCGAACAAATTTTTGAAGTCGCGCTACCAGTACAAGGCGGAATTTTTGCCCGGCAAAATTTAAAACTATTTGGCGACGGCCGCCATTGCGGTTATGTCGTCGCTTTGCGGGGCGTTTTGCTCGAATTTCAGCGCGCCTGAAATCGCGGCGCCCGCCATGTCTTTTGCGGAGCTGCAATCGGCGGAGTTTAGCGCGTCCAAAAGGCGGGCATTGCCGAAAAATTCGCCTTCCGCGTTCGCGGCTTCGGTTATGCCGTCGGTGTACAAAAATATTGCGTCCCCCGCGCGAAAAGGAATGGTTTGCGCCTCGAATTTCGCGCCCTCAAAAACGCCGAGAATGGAGTTCGGCTTTACTTCAAGCTCCGCAAATTTCCCGTTTGCGGGCTTGAAAACCGGAGGGTTGTGCCCGCAGTTTATGAACGAGAGCTCGCTTTTTTCGGGGTCGAAAATCGCCAGAAAAAATGTCACGAAAGTGCAGGTCTCGTTGTTTTCGGATATGCTTTTGTTGAGGAAATCTATTGTGCGCCCGAGGCTTGCGCCGCTGCGCAGAGCCGCGCGGGCGAGCGTTATTATCCGCGCCATGAACATTGCCGCGGGCATTCCCTTGCCGGAGACGTCTCCGATAGCAAACGCGGTTTTGCCGCCGGGCAGCTTTTCGATGTAGTACAAATCGCCGCCCGCCTCGCGCGCGCTTTTCATGTCCGCAAAAATTTCGATTTTGTCCGAGATGTAGGATTTTTGCGGCAGGAAAGTCTGCTGGATTTTTCCCGCGATTTTGAGCTCCGCTTCGACTCGCGTGCGAGCCTGCGCCTCCGCCTCGAAATCGTCTATGTACTTGTACAAATTCTCGCGCATGGAAGAGATGTGGTCGGAGAGGGATTTCACTTCCGCCGAGCGGATTTGGCTTTCAGGGAGCGTGTCGGAGAGCTTTACGCTCTTGTCGAAGCCCGAATTTGCAAGCCGCTCCATAAAAGAGGAGAGCTTGCGCAGGGGGCTCGAAACCTTGCCCGAAACCCGCGCCGCCGCGAAGATTGCCGCGATGACGCCGAATAGTATCAGCAAAAAGAAGTCGTCCAAAGACTCCCATATAATCGGGGTGATGCTCGCCGTCCTGATTTCCGCGACGCTCAAAAAAAACGAGCCGCCGCGCTCGACGGGTATGAGGGCGGTTCGCGCCATGAAGTCGAAGGCGGAGTCTTTGAAGCGCGAAATTTCCGCGGTTTTGCTTTCGAAGGCGGCCAAAATTCTTTTGTCGGGCTCCTCCATTTCTTCGCCCGAGGCGAATGTCTCATCCAAAAGATAGCAGATTTTGCCCTGCGGGTTTTTGTAGAGGGCGTAGAGCGAAGTCAGGTTTGCGCTGTTTTTGAGGTTTGAAATTTTTTGGCGCAGCGCGGCGGTTTTTGCGGCGTCCGCCTTGCCGCTTTTTACTTCCGCCTCGAACTCCGCGGGGATGATTTCCGCCACTGCTTCCGCGGCGACTTTCAGCCGCTCGTCAAAAGAGCCGCTCACGAGCTTTGCGTTTGAAAAAAAACCGTAGGGCAGCAAAATCGCAGCCAGAACCATGACGACGAATATCATCGCCAAAAATATGTTTATTCTAATGGACGAGAGTTTTTTCATCGAGGCGCATCCGAAAATTTTTCGCGCGGGCGGGGTTATTTTACGTCGAGCCCCCAGCGCTTGCGCAGCATCTTTTCCCACGGCGAGAACAGGATTTTATCGACCAAAAGCCCGATGAGGACGATGACAATCATAATGCCGATGATGAGGGCAATGTTGGTGTCGTTTCTGGCGTTGTTGAGTTGCAGACCCAAGCCGTTCGCCTTGCTTAGGGGCAGGGGGACAACGATTTCCGCCGCCATCAAAGACCTCCACGCAAACGCCCAGCCCTGCTTCATGCCTCCCACAATGTTCGGGAACGCCGCGGGTATGATTACATGCGCCCACGAGTGCAGCCCCTTCGAGCCCATTGTGCGAGCCGCGCGAATGTAGATTGGCGAAATGTTCATAACCCCGTGCTGCGTGCTAAGAAGCATCGACCACATCGAGCCCATGAGCACCACGAAAATCATCGCGGAGTTGTTCGAGCCGAACCAAAGAATTGCGGGAATCGCCCAGCAGACGCTCGGCAGAGCCTGCAAGCCCAGGGCGAGCAGCCCGAGCGAGTCGCGGAAAACCCTTATGCGCGCGCAGAGCACGCCAAGCGGTATGCCAAACAGCATTCCCATTGCGTAGCCCGATAGCATGCGAAAGAGAGTGTTCTCTATCGCCGAAAACATCACGCCTTCTTTAATTATTTTTTTTAGCGAATAAAACACTTCCATCGGAGAAGGCACTTTGTTTGGGTCTTCCACCAGGAAGAAGGCAATC
>JAFXRX010000125.1 GCA_017526045.1 Opitutales bacterium | reverse complement strand
TTCATCATATTTTTCCTAAAAACATTCTAAAAGATAAGTATGATAGAAAAGAAATTAACGATATTGCAAATCTTACATTTATTGGAAAAACAACAAATATTACAATTAGCGATCAGGATCCTAATGTTTATATTAAAAAAATTGCAACTGAAAAAGGATTGGGTATATTAAAGCAACATTGTATTCCAGAAGATGACGAATTGTGGCATACAGACAGGTTTATAGAATTTACTAACGAACGTAGGAAACTTCTTTTAGAACTTATAAACGACTATTTAAACAACATAAAATAATACATATTAATTATCGCACATTTTCTAAATAACATTTAGTTATATTCTAAAATCAAATAAAAAAAATAGGATAAATTAGAAGAAGGTGGGTCATTAAAAATTCGGGCGTGGGTTTTCTTTTTTTAATTTTGGACCGGGGTGTTAAACGCTTGGGCGTTGGATTTTGGGATCCATGATTTATTTGCAAGATAGACACCTTTTCGAGTCTCGAGAATTTATCGGATGTTCGTTCGATTTAAGTTGTCGGTATCATGGTTGTTGAACTTCTTACAATACCGATTTAATGAACTTTAAAAGCCACGAAAATTTTCGTGGCTTTTTTGTTTAATAAACTTGGAGGAAAACGAAGTTTTTCGGAAAGTTTATTATACAAAAAACCGAGCAAACTTGTTTGCGAAGGCTTTTAAAGTCCATTTGCTACTTCGGAGCAACGAGGATGGGCGAGCGCCTAGCGCGAAGCCAATCCGAATCGCTCCGAATTGACTATTTTGTTTTTATAAACTTGGAGGAAAACGAAGTTTTTCGGAAAGTTTATTATACAAAAAAACCGAGCAAACTTGTTTGCGCAGGCTTTTAAAGTTTATTTGCTACTTCGGAGCAGCGAGGATGGGCGAAGCCAATCCGAACGCTCCGAACGGACTATTTAAAAGAGCCTCCCCTGCCCTAAAATCAAAGCCCCTTTAAATTCTTTTTGGAAAAAACCTTTTTAATCTCCCTGATTTCCAAATTTTCTATTTTTACGCCGCCGCCAGAAATGCTCAGGGTTTGAAGCTCGTCGCCAAATGGGGCATACTGGACGAAAACCTGCTTGCCGTCATGGAAAATCTCGACGCTCGAGCGGTCTATGAACATCTTGAATTTGAGGCGGTTATTTTCCAATTTTTGCGGAACGTTGAAATGAATGCCCGGCCACGACAAATTTTTGATTTTCGGGTTGCGCTCATTTTCGGGCAGGCGCGAAAAGCGGTAGGCGTTGATCTTGGCTTCGTATGAAATGTTCAAACACCCGAGAATTTTCATATTTAGCGAGGAAGCCTCGGACATGTCAAAACTGCCCTCAACCATGTACGAGCCCGACAAGCCCTTAAACTCCAACGCTTCGCCGTTTTTAATCTCGCGCGGTTTTTTTATCGAGTGCGAGGCGGGGGCAAAATACGTTTCGATTTCGGGCACAATGTCGGCGTAAATGCGATACTGCCCGCCCGATTTTTCAAGGCGCAGCTCCATTGGCAGCGTCATCATTTCCGCAAACGGCATATTCGAGGAAAGAAAATCCCTGACGTGCTGGCGCAGCCAAGAAATGCCGACAATCCGGCCGTTTGGCGCATTGTTGAAAATCTGCCCAGCGTACGCGTCGCCATAGGCAAATTTCGGAATTCTGCCGCTGGACGGAGTAAATTTTTCGCCGTCAAAATCGCCCACGACACACTCGCCCGAGGCGTCGAAAATCAAATATTTTTTCTCGCGCGCATCGCCGTTTACATTCATTGCGACAATGTAGGGGCACTCGTAGAAATCGTCCAGCAGCTGCGTTCTGCGCCAATTTTTCAGGTCTTTTGACGTGTAAAAGGCAAACTTGCGCAAATCCTTTTTGAGTTCGGGCGAGAAAATTTCCTCATAGCGCAAAACGACCCAATTTTTGGTCGGCTCATGATAAAAAATGCAGGGGTCGCGCCCCTTGTTTTTTGTGATGGGCTCGTCGAGAGTTTTCGGGAAATCGCCGTCGGGCGAATACGCCACAACGTCGCCTACGCCCGTCAAAGTATAGGCAAAAACAAGCCCGCCGCCTTTGCCGAAAAGCCCGCTTCTGTTTTTGTTGTCGGCAAAGCCGGTGCCCGACCAAATGGCGTTTGTTCTGCCGTTTTCGGCGTAAACCGGAGGGATTGCAACAGGCTTGTGCTGCCAGTTTATCAGGTCGTCGGAAACCGCCAAACCCCAGCTTTTGTCGCAGTCTTTGTCGGAGACCTGAACAGGGTTCGCCTGGTAATACAACCTCCACTTGCCGCGCCACCAGACCATTCCGTTGGGGTCGTTGAGCCAGCCTTGGGGAGCTGAAAAATGATACTGCGGGCGCAGCAGCTCGTTGGGGTAATCCTTAAAATCGGGCTTTGAAACCATTTTTAAAACAAGCTTTTCGCCGAGTTTTTTGCTTGCCCGAACAACTAAATCCTCGCCTTCGTGCCCGCGCGTCTCCAAAAACGCAAAGCGCGAGGGATTTTCAAAATCCAAATTCGAGTTTGCGTTGAACAAAATCCCCTTGCCGCTTGAAATATAAAGCCGCCTGCGCTCCGCAGAGTCGTTTATGGGCAGAACAATGTATTTTTTCGCGTTTTTTATGCGGTATTGAATTTCGGCGAATTTGCAGTCGGGCGGAGTGTCGGTAAAAACAATGTCGTCTATTGAAATGTGCCCCCAACCGCCCGAAAAATTGTCGACAATCTCAAGATGCGCAGTCTTGCCGACAAAATCCGACAAGTCCGCCGCCCTCGGCTCCAAAAATTCGCTGTTTACGCCCGTAAACCGCGCGACTTCATCGCCCTCAACAATAACCGCAATGTACAAATTTTGCGGATTGTTGCCGCCGCCGACAAGGCATTTTAAGAATTTGCGCTCAATCTTAAAAGGGACGCTTGTCAGCTTTCCGAGCGTTGCGTCTTTGCCGAAATACGAATTTGCCAAAAACTCGCCGCCGTAGCCGCCCACTTCCATCTGGCCATTCAATCTGCCGCGCGTAGGGGAGGCGCCAAACGCCTCGCCCTCGACCTTCCACTTCGGCGAATACGAACCGCTTTCAAAATCCTCAAATAAAATGTCAGGCGCGCAAAATGCAAAACCGCCCGCAAAAAACATAATCCACCAAAATATTTTTTTCATGGGGCGAGCCTAAAACGCAAACGCCGAAGTGTCAATCATAAACGCAAATTTTGACAAACGCCCCGCGCAAATTCTGCGGAAGATAAAAAACTACTTCGCCTGCGACATCTTCAAATTTTCCTTGACCGAAGCCAGCAAAAACGAAAGGTCGGTCTCGGGAATGTAAGAAGTCTTGTTGCCGATTGTGGAGCCCGCAGTGTCGATTGTTATCCGGTTGTCGGCAACCACAAAACGCGCAACCGCAGTCCTGTCGGCATGGACGCGCCTTGCGACAAGCCCGCGTGGAGTCTGGCCCTCGACAATCCAGCCGCGCTGCAGCAAAGCCTTGTTCAGCGCCTCTCCCACAGCCTTTGCGTCCGCGCCAAACCCCGTGTATGCATATTCAAACGCAGACTTCGCCTGCGCCGCGGCAACAGGCTTGTATTCGGGAATGCTGCTTGTGCACGCCGCAAAAAATAAGGCGCAAACGCAGGCGCAAATGCTCGTAAAAGATTTCATGCAAGACATATTCGTTTTTTTTCGCGCCAAAAACAACAAAAAACTGCCGATACCATAAAAAACGGAAAAATTCCGGCGCAAAACGGATAAAATCCGATATTCAAAATTTCAAAAATGTATTTTAATTTTAAACGCAAAACATAAAATTTAAATGCTAAATAAAAAATAAACTTGTCAAATCGGAAAAAACTCACTTAATTTCAGAATGGGCATTGATTTACACAAAACAAAACCCAATCCGAAAAATTTTACAATATAAACAATATTGCTTATCACCCAAAAAAAAAGGAAAGAATATCATGAATAATGAAGAAACAGTAGTAAGGGCAAGAAGGGGGCGCCCGTCCAAAAAACCGGTTGACGGCAACCGCATCCCGCTGCCCGGCGATATAATCATATCGCGCTTCATAAGGCCCAGAAATATTACGCAAAAGGAAGTCGCCGAAGGGCTTGGCATACCGCTTGTATGTTTCAGCGCAATGCTGGGCGGCAGAATTAGAATCAGCGCGGAATACGCATTGCGCCTGTCATTGTATTTCGGATTGCCGGTGCAGTTCTGGCTTGGCCTGCAGAGCGACTATGACGAAAGGGCTCTGACGAAGGAGCAAATAGAGCAAATCAAAGCGCAGGTAAAGCCCAATTACGAAGAACGCTAAAAAAAAGCGGGTAGGAACGGGAAAGAAAAAACAAACTATTTTAGGAAAATAGTTTTGAATATAGAGTGGCTTCGCCGCATCCGTAAAAGAAGTTTGTTTTTTTCTTTCCCTTGCCCTACATGTTGGGATTGGCTCGACTTACGTACGTAAGTACGCTTACGCTCGCCAATCCGCAACAAAAAGGGCTCCCAAAAATGTTTTTGAAAAAAACTTTTTGGGAAAATATTCATCGGGCATCCTACCCGCTTTTTTGCATACACAACCTATCAAACTGCTTAACGAAAAAGTTAGAGCGGCTTCGCCGCATCCGTAAATAAAAGCTTTTTTACCCCTTGCGCTCCATCTTGGTTTTACTTCGGGGGGCAGTACTTAGTTGTACTCGCATTTGCATTCGCAAATGCGAGTACAAAACAGCGCGGATTTTGCGATAGCAAAACCAAGCGAGCGAGTGCAACTATTCACGGCTTATTGTTTGTTTATGCCGCCCGCGTCCCTATGTATGCTATTCAAGATGCTGGTTCATGTTGAGCGACGGCATCTGTTCCTTGGCGGAGCAGATGGCCTTTGCCGGCACGCCCGCGACAGTCGTGTGCGGGGCGACATCGTCCAAAACCACGCTGCCCGCCCCTATTTTTGCGCCCTTTCCTATCTCGATATTGCCCAAGAGCTTCGCGCCCGCGCCAATCAAAACGCCCGAGCGGACTTTCGGGTGGCGGTCGCCCGTCTCGGTGCTCGTGCCGCCAAGAGTAACTTCGTGCAAAATGGAAACGTCGTCCTCCACAACGCAGGTCTCGCCCGCGACAAAACTCGTTGCGTGGTCGAGCAAAATGCCGCCGCCGAACTTCGCCGCGGGGTGGATGTCGACGCCGAAAATTTCGGATGTCAGGCTTTGGAAATACAAAGCCAAGTGCCGCCTGCCCTCGTTCCACAAGACGTGGGAAATTCTGTATATGCAGATGGCCTGAAAGCCCTTGAAATACATGAGCGGCTCGAGATAGCTCGAGCAGGCGGGGTCGCGGTCGTAAATTGCGACGATGTCGCGGACGATGTTTTCGCGGACTTCCTCGTGGCGCGAGCAGACGTAGACGAAGATTTCGCGCACAAGCTCCTCGGGCATCGCCCTTGCGGCGAATTTGCGGGAAATGCGGCATGCGATTGCCTCGAACAAATTTGCCCTGCTTAAAATTACCTCTTCAAAAAGCGGCGCGAGCGCGGGCTCGGTTTCGGCGACGCGCTCCGCCTCCTCGCGGATTTCGCGCCACACTTGCTCTAAATTTTTCCGGATATTACTCATTTACGCCGAAAAAATTGCCAAAAACAGAAGGCTTATACAATGCAAAAAAGCCTGTTTTGGTCAAAAATCGGCATTTTTTTACAAAAACGTGGCGTTTTTTTCAAAAACAAACGTTAATTGTTTGACTTATTTTTGGCACGCTTTTGTTTAGTAATCTTTATTTTGTAAGGAAAATGAGCGAAATATCAAAAGCATACACACCGTCGGAAGTAGAGAACAAATGGTACGCAAAATGGGTTGCGGAAGGCTGCTTTGAAGGCAGGGCGGACGCGTCGAAAGAGGCGTACAGCATAGTCATACCTCCGCCGAACGTGACGGGCGTGCTGACGATGGGGCATGTGCTCAACAACACGATACAGGATATTTTGATAAGGCGCGCGCGGCAGATGGGCAAATCCGCAATCTGGATTCCGGGCACAGACCACGCGGGCGTCGCCACGCAGACGAAAGTCGAAAAAGTTTTGAGGGGCGAAGGCACAAGCGCAAGAAAGCTCGGGCGCGAAAAATTCATAGAAAGAGCCAAAGACTGGCGCGACAAGCACGGCGGCATAATAATCGAGCAGCTCAAAAAATTGGGAGCCTCGTGCGACTGGTCGAGGCTTGTGCACACGCTCGACGACGACTATTCCGAAGCGGTGCTAACGGCATTTGTAAAGCTCTACAAGCAGGGCTACATCTACCGCGGCAAGAGGATGGTCAACTGGTGCCCCGTAAACCTTACCGCGCTTTCGGACGAAGAAGTAATAATGAAGCGCGAGGCGGGCAAATTCTACAAGATGAAGTATGAAATCGCCGAAGAGCCCGGGAAATTTTTGGAAATCTGCACGACGCGCCCCGAAACCATAATGGGCGACACCGCCGTTGCGGTAAACCCCGACGACGAACGCTACGCCCACCTCATCGGCAAGCATTGCTGGCGCCCCTTCCCCCGCGCGAAAATCGAAATTATCGGCGACAAATACGTCGATATGTCCTTCGGCACGGGCGCGCTTAAAATCACTCCCGCGCACGACCCCGCCGACTTTGAAATCGGGCAGCGGCACAATCTTGAAATCATCGACATAATGAACCCCGACGCCACCATGAACGAGCTGGCAGGCGTTGATTTCAAGGGGCTCAACCGCGACGAGGCGCGCAAGCTCGCAGTCCAAAAGCTCAAGGAGCTCGGGCTTTTAATCGAAATTCAAGACTACGAGCACAACGTCGGCTACTCCGAAAGGGGCGACGTTCCAATCGAGCCGCGCCTTTCCGACCAGTGGTTTTTGAAGTACCCGAAAATCGAGGAAGCCAAGAAGGCTGTCGAAACAGGCCTTATAAAATTCTGGCCGAAACGCTGGGAAAAAACCTACATCCACTGGCTCGACAACATCCGCGACTGGTGCATTTCCCGCCAAATTTGGTGGGGGCACAGAATTCCCGTATGGTACAAAAAAGGCGTCGAAAAAATCGACTTGAACAACCCCGAGCACGTCTATGTCGGCGTAAATCCGCCAAAAGACGCCGAAAACTGGGTTCAGGACGAGGACTCGCTCGACACATGGGCAAGCTCGTGGCTCTGGCCTTTCGCGACAATGGGCTGGCCGAACGAAGACGCCATGGACAAGAAGTCGCTCAAATATTTTTACCCCACAAGCGACCTCGTAACGGGGCCCGACATCATATTCTTCTGGGTCGCGCGCATGATTATGGCGGGGCTCGAATTTATGGACGGGGACGACGCCCAAAAAATTCCTTTTAAAAACGTCTATTTTACGGGAATTATCCGCGACATGCAGGGGCGCAAAATGTCAAAGAGCCTCGGCAATTCCCCCGACCCTCTCGAAATCATCGCAAAGTACGGCGCCGACGGCCTGAGATTCGGCGTGATGAACTGCGCCCCGCAAGGCCAGGACATTTTGTTTAGCGAAGAGAGGGTGCAGCTTGGCAGAAACTTCTGCAACAAGCTCTGGAACGCCTGCAGATTCCGCCAAATGTCGGGAGAGCTCTCCGACAACTCCTCCATTGAAAAAATCGCATCTCGCATAGACGTTTCCAAGCTCGACGCCGACGACCTCGCCGTCATAACAAGCGCAATCGAAACTTCGAAGGCAATCGACAAAGACTACGAGGAGTACCAATTCAACTCTATAACCCAGCGTCTCTATTCGTTCTTCTGGACCGATTTCTGCGACTGGTATCTGGAAGTTTCGAAATCGCGCCTCTCCGACGAAAGCGCAAAGCAGACCGTCTTGGCTGTCCAAGACTTGTGCCTGAGGGCGTTTCTGCTTATGCTGCACCCCTTCATGCCTTTCATAACAGAAGAGCTGTGGCATTCAATGGGCTTTGGCAAAGACGGAGACTTCATTCAAAACCAAAATCCGCACTTTGAAGAGGAGCTTTCGCGCCTCGGCATAAAAGCCGACGCCGCGGCGCTAAACACAACGCAAAATCTGCGCGACTTCGTCTCAAAAGCCCGCGCATTGAAGGCGCAGTACAAGCTCGCGAACAAGCGCGACGCAAAATTCTACGCGGCGGCCGACGCCGAAAACGCGGCGGCAATTTTGCAAAACGCAGAAAAGCTCAAAAAGCTCTGCGGCGCGGCGTCTATCGAAATTAAGGAAAATGTAAGCGACTGCCCCGCAACTCTCAGCGCGCTTGGCACAATCTACCTTGACTTGTCCGACTCAATCGACTCCGAAGCCGAAAAGAAGAGGCTCGGCAAGGAAAAAGAAAAGCTGCAAGGGCTCATAAACGGCACAAACGCGCGCCTTGCAAACCAGGCGTTCGTCTCGAAAGCCCCCGCGAAAGTCATCGAGGGCGCGAAGGCTCAGCTTGCGCAATACCAGGCAAAGCTTGCGGAAATCGAAAAGCTGCTCTCAAACCTCTGATCGAAGCTTAAAAAACTGCAATTATTTTTTTTCGCGTGTATTGTACAAAATGAAATACTTTTTTTACTCGTTGATATTCAGGAATAGATTATGCCGTCGTTAAATTCGGAAATACTTGTTATTTTAATAAATCTGGACAGAGCAAAAAATCGGCTGGCCAAGATGGAATCCCGTTTGTCCTCGATAGGCGCCGATTATACGCGCCTGCCTGCGGTTGACGGGAAAGCATATAATTTCACGGGTTCGGAGTTTAACGAAAAGCTATATCGGCGTTATGTCGGCAAGAAGAAAAATACGGGAGAAATCGGCTGCTATTTGAGCCATTATAATGCGATAAATCTCTTTCTCGAAAACCAAAAAAAATACGCCATTATTTTGGAGGACGACGCCGTTTTTAATCCCGACTTCGCCAATATTTTAAATAAATTGGCGATAATGCCCGACGATTGGGATTTTGTAAAATTCAATACGGCAAGAGATGGAGGATTCGGGAATGTAGCCGTAAAAAATTTGTTTGGCAATTACAAGCTTTATGCATCGTTTTTCCCAAAGACATATTCCGCCGCATATATGATAAACAGAAAAGCGGGACTGGCTTTAAAATCAAAATTATTGCCAATGACGGTTCCTTTTGACCACGAAATGATAAAGTTTTGGAAGTACGATATTAAGCAATATTCGGTTTTCCCGTCGCCTGTGTCTGTTGAGTATCTTGATACTAATATTGGCGGATATGACACTAATGTATTCAAATTCCCGCCGTATAAAAGAATATCAGTCCTGTTATACAGGATATATACCCAAATTAAGAGAGCTTTGAATTTTTACAAATTGCTGAAAAAGCACTAACGGAAAGATTTATCGTATGGACACTATTCATGTTTGCTATGCCGAAAATGCGGATTTTTCGGGATGCATGGTGGTTTAATAATGATGCGGATTTTTTACCTGCGCGCGATTGACAAATTAAAAAATTGATAAAAAATAAAATCCGAAATTGTAAAACTTATGGCTATAAAACTATTTGCGACCGACGTTGACGGCACGCTGACAGACGCGGGAATGTATTACAGCGAAAGCGGCGAAGAGCTTAAAAAGTTCAACACGCGCGACGGAATGGGGTTAAAACTCATTCAAGCCGAAGGCGTGAAAACCGCAATCATAACTTCGGAAGACACGCAAATAGTGTCGCGCCGCGCGAAAAAATTGGGCGTCGATTTTTTGTTCCAAGGCAAGAGGCCGAAGCTCGAAACAATCTCGGAGCTCTGCCAAAAACTCGGCATAACAATGGGCGAAGTGGCGTATATCGGCGACGACATCAACGACTTCGACCTGCTCTGCGCCGCGGGAATTAAGGCGTGCCCGGCGGATGCGGTCAAAAAAATCGCGGAAATTCCGAATATAATCCGCCTGCAAAAAAAAGGCGGCGAAGGCGCGGTGCGGGAGTTTATCGAGATAATTTTTGAAAAAAATCTAATATGATTTTCAAAAAAGCTAAGCCCGCTTTTCAATTAGATTTTTCAAATTTTTTAGCGACTGCGCATAAATATCTTCCGCGCATTTTTTCAAGGCGTTTTGCATTTTTGCGTAGTCATTAGTCGGCATTTCAACGCACCTTTTCAACGCTTCGGCGTACTCCGAATTTTCGCCGTAGAGCACCGAATTTTCCTCGTTAAAGCAGTTTATTGCGGCGAATTTTTTGTGGATTACAACAGGCTTTGCAAATCCGTAGGCAAGCTGGAAAGTCCCGCTTGTGCCCGTTGTGATGTAGCGCAAATGCGGCGCAAAATCGGGCTCGTATGAAGTCAGAATAAAATCCGCCTCCTCCAATTCGCGGTACATATCCCTAAACGAAAGGCTGCCCTTCATTTTTACATAGGGCTTCAACTTTTGCGGAATATTCAAGCCCCCCTTGCCAATGGCGGCAAGCTCAAAGTCCGACACTCCGCTTTCCGCCAATTTTTCAAAGGCGTCCAAAATTATCGAGCAGTCGCGCCTCTTGCTTTGCAGCGCCCCGACTACGGCAAATTTTGTCTTGCCTTCGTTTTTTGGCGTGATTTTAACCTCGCCAAAGTAGTGGGGGTTGACGACGACGCTGCGCGCGCCCTTGTAGTCGAGCCTGCGCAGGGTTATGAAATTTTCGTCCCAAGTGCCCGCGTCGACTGCGGGCTTAATTTCGTGCTCGACAAACAAAACCTTCTGTTCCGGAGTTTTGTTTTTGAAAAAATCGAACGCCGCCGAATAGTCCGCGCCGTTTGAGAGCTTGCCGACAGTCGTAACCAAAATACCCCTCGCCTTGCCAAGGCCTTTTTTGGAAAAATATTTTTTCGCGCGGGCGCGGCTTATTTTGTTTAGAATAAAATTGTCGCCCGCGCACCTGCAAAACACCCCCTCTTTCAGCCTGTCGGGATGCACGACGACCGAAACCCTGTAGCCCAAGTCCGCAAGATACTTCGCGTACCCCGGCACGACTTCGGCGTGCGACTTCGAGCAAGGCTCCCAAACAAAAAACGTGTTCCCGTCGGCAAACGGCTCGGCGGGCGAGAACAAATTCTTAAGCCATGAAACTGCTTTTTTTATTGAAGGCATAAAAAAATTTTTCTGTAAAAAAATAAAAGCGAACGCGCGAAATTAGTCAACCTGCCATTGCAAAATTTTTGCCTCATACGTACTTCGAAGTCGGCGTGCCCGCCTTCGCCAAGCCCTCGACGCCGCCCGAATAAACCAGATTGCCCCCGAGCTCGCCGCCCGTCGGCCCAAGCTCCACAATGTGGTCGGCAAGCCTTATGAAATCGGGGTGGTGCTCGATTACAATGACGGTGTTGCCCGCCTCGCGCAGCTTGAAAAGAAGCGTCAAAAGCTTTTGAATGTCGTCCCAGTGAAGCCCCGTGGTGGGCTCGTCCAGAATGTACAAATTCCTTCCGTTTTGCCGCTTTGAAAGCTCCATGGAAAGCTTGATGCGCTGCGCCTCGCCGCCTGAAAGCGTGGTTGCCGACTGACCGAGCCTGACGTAGCCAAGCCCGACGTCCTGCAGCGTTTTGAGCTTCGAGGCGATGTCGGCATGGGCGCGGAAAAGCTCCGCCGCCTCGTCGACAGTCAAGTCAAGAACTTCGGAAATATCCAAGCCCTTGTATTTGACTTCGAGAGTTTCGCGGTTGTACCTCTTGCCTTTGCAGGCGGGGCACTGCACGTAAATTTCGCCCAAGAACTGCATGTCAAGCGCGACCGCGCCGTCGCCGCCGCAGTGCTCGCACCTGCCGCCCTTTACGTTGAAGCTGAAGCGCGACGCCTTGTAGCCCCGCGCGAGAGCCGCGGGGGTTTTTGCGAACAATTCGCGAAGCTTGTCGAAAAGCTTTGTGTATGTGGCGGGGTTCGAGCGCGGCGTGCGCCCTATCGGGGACTGGTCGACCCTCACGCACTTTTCGAAATACTCCAAGCCCTCTATCCCGCCGTGGGCGCCGCAAAGCTCCTTGGCGCCGTTTAGCCTGCGCGCCGCCTCTTTTGCCAAAATTTCGTTTACAAGAGTGCTCTTGCCCGAGCCGCTGACGCCGCACACAACTGTCAGCATTCCGACCGGGAAATCGACTGTTATGTTTTTCAAATTGTGCTCGCGGGCTTTTTTGACGCGCAAAATTCTGCCGTCCAAAACCGGCGGCGGCGAAAGTTTTTCAATCTTCGCCCTGCCCGACAAATACGCGCCCGTGCGCGAAGACTTGCTTTTTTTGCACTCCGCAAGAGTCCCCTCGAAGACGATTTCCCCTCCGCTAAAGCCCGCCTTGGGCCCGAGCTCGACGATGTAGTCGCTCGCCCTTATCGCGTCGGCGTCGTGCTCGACCAAAATCACCGAATTGCCGCCGTCGCGCAGATTTTTTATGGCGCCGATAAGCCTGTCGTTGTCCGAAGAATGAAGCCCTATTGTGGGCTCGTCCAAAATGTACGCAGCCCCCACAAGCTCCATCCCAAGCTGCGCGGCAAGCCTCGCGCGCCTCGCCTCGCCGTTTGAAAGCGTGGAAT
>JAFXRX010000124.1 GCA_017526045.1 Opitutales bacterium | reverse complement strand
GTTTGCGCGTATGTCCGACAAGAAGGTACGCGAAGTCGCCCGCAAGATACAGGGGCGTAATGCTGCGGAAGCTCTCGAAATCCTCAGGATTGTCCCGAGGAAGAGCGCGGCATTGATTGCAAAGACGCTCGCCAGCGCCATTGCAAATGCGGAAAACAACAACGGCGCATCGGCTGCCTCCCTGAAGGTAAAGTCGGCGATAGTAAACCAGGGCATCGCGTTCAAGCGCTACCGCCCGGTTGCCCGCGGCAGCGCGCATCCTATCCGCAAGCGCACAAGCCACATAACTATCGTGCTGAGCGACGAAAAGTAATTTGGAGAAATAGCATATGGGACAAAAAGTAAATCCGAGAGGTTTTCGTCTTGCAGTGCGCCGCGACTGGGATTCGCGCTGGTTTGCAAACAAGGCGGATTATTCCAAATTCTTGGCGGAAGATTATCGCATTCGCGAATTTCTCCGCGAAAAGCTCAAAGGCGCGTCCGTACCCAAAATCTTCATCGAGCGCGCCGGCTCGCGCATTCGCGTAAAGATTTTCACAGCGCGCCCCGGCGTCGTAATCGGCTCGAAGGGCGAGTCGCTTGAAAAGCTGAAGGCAAGCCTCGCAAACTTCATCGGCAAGGACGTTTTGGTCGACATCCAGGAAGTAAAGAAGCCCGACTTGGTCGCGTTCCTGGTCGCAGAAAGCGTCGCTTTGCAGCTCGAGCGCAGAATTTCTTTCCGCCGCGCGATTAAGAAGGCCATCACACAGACCATGGCTTTGGGCGCAATGGGCATCAAAATCCAGATCTCCGGCCGTCTTGGCGGCGCCGAAATCGCGCGCACCGAATGGCAGAGAAAGGGCAGAATTCCCCTGCAGACTCTGCGCGAAAACATTGACTACGGCTTCACCGAAGCCCACACGCTTTACGGCAAAATCGGCGTAAAGTGCTGGCTGTGCCTGAAGCCCGAGGACGTACTATAATTTAAGATTAGGAAGAATTTAGAAAATGGCAAACATACTTCCAACAAGAACGAAGTACCGCAAGGTCCAAAAGGGGCGCATTTACGGCGACGCCAAGGGCGGCGACAGCATCTCTTTTGGCGACTATGCAATCCAGGCTCTCGACAGGGGCCGCTGCACTGCCGCGCAGCTTGAAGCTGCCCGCGTTGCTATCAACAGGTATTTGAAGCGCAAAGGCAAGGTTTGGATGCGCGTGTTCCCGCACAAGCCCGTAACCCAGAAGCCTGCCGAAACCCGCCAGGGCAAGGGCAAAGGCGCGGTCGAATACTGGTGCGCGGTCATCAAGCCGGGCGTAATTTTGTTTGAGATTTCGGGCGTTCCCGCATCTCAGGCGCGCGAAGCCATGAGGCTTGCCGACGGCAAGCTCCCGTTCCGCTGCCGCTTTGTAGTCCGCGAAGGCGTTGAAGTACTCTAAGACGAGAGGTTAGACAATGAAATCAAAAGACATAAGAGAGCTTTCAGTTGAGGAACTCGACAAGAAATTGCGCGAAATGCGCGAAGAATTGCTCGGGCTTAACATCCGCAAGAAGACAGGGCAGGTTGAAAACACCGGCCGCATCCGCGTTTTGCGCCGCGACATCGCCCGTTTTGAAACCATCAAGAGCCAGAAGAAATAGGAAAGAGGCATACAATGGCTGAACTTCAAAGAAAATTCCGTAAGAGTCTCGTCGGCGTGGTTACATCGCGCTCGGGCGACAAAAGCATAAAGGTGACTTACTTTTACAAAGTCCCGCACCCCTTGTACCACAAGGAAATTCGCCGCAAGACCGTAATTCACGTCCACGACGAAAAGAACGAATGCGCTTTGGGCGACAAGGTGGAAGTGGCGGAAACCCGCCCGCTGAGCAAGATGAAGCGCTTCCGCGTGGTTCGCATCATCGAAAAAGCGCCCGTAACAGCATAGCCTAAGGAGATATTGCAATGATACAGATGCAGACAAGATTGGTTGTTGCAGACAACACAGGCGCAAAGGAAGTCGCGATGATCCGCCGCTTGGGGCAGATCAGCAGGAATGCGAAGATTGGCGACACAATCGTGGTCGCGGTAAAGTCTTCGACTCCCGACGCCGCGGTAAAGAAGGGCACGGTCGCAAAGGCGGTCATCGTCCGCACCAAGGCTCCGATTCGCCGCCCCGACGGCTCGTACCTGCGCTTCGACACTAACGCCGTCGTAATTCTCGACAACAACGGCAACCCGAAGGGCACCCGCATTTTCGGCCCCGTTGCGCGCGAATTGCGCTCCAAGAACTTTATGAAGATTATTTCTCTTGCACCGGAGGTACTCTAATATGAAACAAAGCGTTAAAAAAGGCGAAGAAGTTGTAGTTATTTCGGGCTCCGCAAAGGGCGCGAGAGGCAAAGTATTGGCGGTTTTCCCGAAGGCGCAGCGCGTGATTGTCGAAGGCGTGAACATGAGAAAGCACCACGAGCGCAAGAGCGAGCGCAATCCCGAAGGCGCGATTGTAGAGCGCGAGCAGTCCTTGCACATTTCAAACGTAATGCCGGCTGGGCGTTTCGACTCCAAAAAGAAGTAAAACGTAAGCAGCGGCCTAAACCATAGATAATAATGAACAATACACCCGTATTAAAAAAGATGTATGCGGAAAAAGTGGTTCCCGCCCTCGAAAAGGCGCTGAAGCACGACAATCCGCACAATGTTCCGAACCTCGAAAAGATTGTGATTAGCTCCGGCATCCGCAGCGAAAACTCAAAAGAGTGGGTTCAGGAAGTCGTAAAGGAAATAGCAAAGCTCGCGGGCCAGCAGCCCGTGGTCACGAAGTCCCGCAAGAGCATCGCCAACTTCAAGCTGCGCGAAGGCCAGGCAAACGGCGTAATGGTTACATTGCGCGGAGCCCGCATGTGGGAGTTCCTTTACAAGTTTATCAACATCGTGCTTCCGTCAATCCGCGACTTCCGCGGCGTAGGCACCCGCCTGGACGGCCACGGCAACTACAGCTTCGGCATTGCCGACCACACCATATTCCCGGAAATAACTGTCGACCCGAACCGCAAAAATTTGGGCATGGACATCACAATCGTAACAACCGCCAAGACTGACGACGAAGGCCGCGAGCTCTTGAAGCAGCTGGGCATGCCTTTCCGCAAGCCCAACGCGGAGGCCGCAACAACGGAGGCTAAGTAATTATTATGGCTAAGAAATCATCAATCCAGAGAAATTTGAAGCGCGAAAAGCTTGTGGCAAAGTACGCCGCAAAGCGCGCCGAGCTCAAGAAAATCCTCTCCAACCCGAATTCTTCGGACGAGGAATTTTTCGCGGCGCAGAAGGCAATGGCAAAGCTGCCGCGCAACTCCTCCAAGATACGTTTGCGCAACCGCTGCTCCATTTCGGGCCGCTCCCGCGCTTACATCCGCAAGTTCGGGCTTTCCCGTATCACTTTCCGCGAGCTCGCCCTCGACGGCAAGATTCCCGGTGTAACAAAGGCGTCTTGGTAATATAGGAAGGTTTATCGATATGGCATCACACGACAATATTGGCGACTTTTTGACGATTATTCGCAACGCGAGCAACGCCCGCAAGGATTCCTGCGGCGCATCGTGGTCGAACATCCGCGAAGGCATTGTGAAAATCTTGAAGGACAACGGCTACATCGCGGGCTACGAAGTCTCGGGCGAAAAGGCCGAAAAGAAAATCGAAATCACTCTCAAGTACGTCGGCGGAGTTCCGGCCATCACGCAAATCGAACGCGTTAGCAAGCCCGGCCGCCGCCTGTACTACTCCTGCTCGGACATCCCCCGCGTTTTGGGCGGTATGGGCATCTCCATACTGACGACCTCCCGCGGCGTTTTGACCGACGGGGACTGCCGCGCCAACAAGGCGGGCGGTGAGTTAATCTGCAAAGTTTGGTAAGGGAGTTTTGAAACATGAGCAGAATTGGCAAGCTTCCGGTAGTAATCCCCGCGGGCGTAAAGGCGTCCGTCGAAGGGTATACGGTTAAGGTAGAAGGCCCGAAGGGCAAGCTCGAAAAGACTTTTGCCCCCGCGGTGAAAATCACGCTTGAAGACGGCGCAATCCACGTCGCGCCCGCCTCCAACTCGCGCTTCTCGGGCGCGATGCACGGCACTGTCCGCAGCGTAATCAACTCGATGGTCGAGGGCGTCGCAAAGGGCTACGAAAAGATTTTGGAAATCTACGGCGTAGGCTTCAAGGCGGAGCTCAAGGGCAAGGTTTTGAATTTGGCGCTGGGCTATGCGCATCCGTGCGTTTATCCGGTTCCCGAAGGCATCACTGTTGTAGTCGGCGAATTGCCCGACCGCAACCCGATGATAACAATCACCGGCGCGAGCAAGCATCTCGTCGGCCAGGTTGCCGCGGACATCAAGAACTTCTATCCTGTCGAGCCCTACAAGGGCAAGGGTGTTCGCATTCGCGGCGAATACGTTCGCAGGAAGGAAGGCAAGAAGACAGCTTAGTGCCTATCTTAATTAGACAAGGATATTTGATATGAAACTTGAAAAGAAAAAGATGTTGGCGCAGAAGCGCAAATGGCGCGTCCGCAGCCGTGTTTCCGGCACAGCGGAACGCCCGCGCCTTGTATTGCGCTTTTCCAACAAACACATAAGCGCGCAGTGCATTGACGACAAAGTCGGCAAGACGCTCGTCTCCCTCTCTTCAATGAGCAAGGAGCTAAACGGCGAAAAAATCTTGGCCAACGTTGCCGGCGCGGTTGCACTGGGCTCGAAGCTTGGCGAAAAAATGAAGGCTGCGGGCATCACCGCCGCAGTGTTGGACAGGGGCGCGCGCCGCTATCACGGCTGCGTAAAGAGCTTCGCCGACGCGGTTCGCCAGACAGGCATTAACTTCTAATTGCGGGAAACATAAAAATGGCTAAGGAATTTAAAAACAGCAAAACAGCTCGCGAAGAAGCAGCAGCTCCGGAATTCATCGAAAAAGTCGTGCACATCAACCGCTGCGCGAAGGTTGTGAAGGGCGGCCGCCGCTTCACATTCTCCGCTTTGGTAGTATTGGGCGACGGCAAGGGTCTTGTCGGCATCGGTTTCGGCAAGGCGAAGGAAGTTCCCGACTGCATCAAGAAGGCGACGGACCGCGCCCGCAAGAACATGAAGCCGGTATGCTTGAAGGATAACACAATCCCGCACGAAGTAATCGGCGCGTTCGACGGCGGCAAGGTATTGCTCCGCCCGGCTGCCCCCGGTACGGGCGTTATCGCAGGCGGCGGCGTAAGGGCGGTTTTGGAAGCCGCAGGTGTAAAGGACGTATTGAGCAAGAGCTTGGGCTCGAACAACGATATGGCAATGGTGAACGCGACATTGCGCGCGCTCTACCAGCTCCGCACCGCCGAGGCTATCGCCGCATTGAGAAGCTAAAACACAATAGGAGTTTAGAAAATGACTAATTTAAGCAATCTCTCCAATCCCAAAGGCGCAAAGCACTATTCAAAGCGCAAGGGCTGCGGCATCGGCAGCGGCCACGGGCGCACTACGGGCAGAGGCCACAAGGGCATGAAGGCCCGCAGCGGC
>JAFXRX010000123.1 GCA_017526045.1 Opitutales bacterium | reverse complement strand
GTCGGAGGTGTCGGGTTCGACGTTTTTTATGTCGACATTTTTTGCGGTTTTATCCGCAATTTCGCTGAAATTCGCGCTGTCTTTGCCGTCCGCGATTTCGCCGGTGTTTCCGGAGCCTTCGCCGCCGTTCTGGTCCAATGCAAAAAGCGGCGCAGCCAAAAAAACGCAGCTTGCCGCAAAGAACGCAAATTTTTTGAAATCCCCAATAAACATATATCTTTTTTTTAATAAAAAGATTGCCCCCGCGTTTATCAAGCATATTTGAATTATTTTTTTAAATAAAAGCGGCATTGCTTAAAGATTGACTTTTGCGCCGTTTTGCCGTTTTTATTTTCCTTTAGTTTTTTTTAACAGGACGTTTTATAATTATGAGCAAAGAAATAGAAGAATCGTGCGAGTTTATGCTCGACTTTACAAAGCTTAAAAAGATTGCCGCCTGCAAGGAGGACGTTATCCCCGCGGTCGCGCAGGACGCCGACAGCGGCGAGGTTTTAATCATCGGATACGTCAACCGTCTCGCGCTCGAAACCGCGCTTAAGGAAAAAATGGCGACTTTCTGGAGTACGTCGCGCAACGAGCTTTGGATTAAGGGCAAAACCAGCGGCGACTTTTTGGAAATAGTAAACATCCTCGTCAACTGCGAGCAAAATTCAATCGTCTACCAGGTTCGCCTTAAGGGCAAGGGCTCCTGCCACACCAAAAACGCCGACGGCACTCCGCGCAAGGGCTGCTACTACCGCCGCCTCGTCCAAAAAGACGGCGCGCTCGCCCTCGAATTCCTGCCGCAATACAAATAGCGCGCCTTTTTTGCGGGGGCGATTTTTTAGGTTGCAATCCGCAAAACAAGTCAATAGATTTGTCCGACAGTAAATAGAAAATGCACATCTTATGAAATTTAAAATCAACAAAGAACACTTTTCGATTGGCTTAAAGCAAGTATCAAACGTAGTCAGCTCAAAACCGCAAATGCCCATTTTAAACAACGTCCTCATCAAGGCGGAAAAGGGCAGGGTGCTTTTGACGACCACAAACCTCGACCTGGGTATCCGCTGCTCGATTACGGCTGAAGTCGAGGAGGAGGGCGACATCACGCTGCCGGTAAAGCGCCTTGAAAAGATTGTCGCAAGCACCCCCGAAAAGGAAATCACAATCGAAAGCTCCGACGGCCAGACGGCGAAAATCCGCTCTGGCAGGTACGAGGCCCCGCGCTTCAACGGCCTCAAAAGCGAGGAGTTCCCGCCGCTGCCAAGCTTTGTCGACCAGCATTCCTTCGAATTCAGCTCGCTCGAGCTTTCCTCGATGCTGCGCTCGGTTTCTTACGCGCAAAGCAACGACGAAAACCGCTACATTTTAAATTCAGTGTTTTTCAACTTCGACGCGGGCAAGCTTACGCTCGTGGCTACCGACGGCAGGCGCCTTGCGCTCATCTCCCGCGACGTTCCGATGTCCGACGGCGACGAGGGCAGCATCATCCTTCCCGCAAAAACCGTCGCGGAGCTTGAAAAGCTGCTGACCCAGGGCAAGTCCGTAAAAATTTCGTTTAACGAAAGGCAGGTCGCCTTCGACATCGCCCTTGCCGACGACTCCGAAAGCAAGGGGCTTGCGGGCTCCATTTACCTGGTTTCCAAAATCGTCGAGGGCAGCTACCCGAACTACAAGCAGGTCATCCCAAAGGAGACCGACCGCCGCATAAAAATCGAGCGCGAGCTCATGTCGGAGACTGTCCAGCGCGTTTCGATTATCACGAACGAAAAGCAGAATTCCGTAAAGCTCAGGATTTCCGAAAACGCGCTTGAAATTTCCGCGCAGAGCGTCGAATTCGGCGAATCGCGCGAAGTTATCGACGTCGAATACTCGGGGCCGGAAGTTACAATCGGCTTCAACCCCGAATTTTTGCTAAGCCCGCTGCGCAACCTCACCAAGGACGAAATCTTCTTCGAATTCAAGGACGAAATGAGCCCGGGCGTATTCAAAACCCTCGACAATTTCATCTGCGTTGTAATGCCCTTGCGCGTATAGCGCAAACGGCAAATCCCAAAAAAACGCGCCCGAAAATATTTTTTTTTCGGGCGCATTTTTTTTGCGGGGATTTAAGAAACCGAAATTTTTGCCCGAAAAAATTTTCATTTTTTGCGGCAGGGCACAAGGGCGAGAGCCGCCGCCGCGGTTTGGATTGCGGCAAAGCCAACCAGGTATTTCCACCCGCCGCTTGTAAAGCCGTAGGAGTGGAGCCCTATTCCAAGCATGTTCACGCCAAACCACGCCCACGCGGCAACGACGCTTGCAAGGCAGGCGAGCGCCATCAATCCTCTTGCTCCGATGTATTTTACGGCGTACAAATGTATCGCAAATGCGGACCAAAGCACGACCATCAGCGCGCCGTTTTCCTTGGGATCCCAGCCCCAGAACCTGCCCCAGCTCAAATTCGCCCAGACGCCGCCGAGCATTGTGCCAGCGAACGAAAACACGAGCGCAAAGCACAAAATCGCGTAAACGGTTTTTGCAAATTCCGCGTTCGACTCCGCCGAAACTTTCCCCAATTTGAGCGCGTTAAAAAACAGCCTCGAAGCGGCGGCAAAGCCCGCCAAAAACACCCCGCAATAGCCGAGCATCATCGGCACGATGTGCGCGGTAAGCCAAAAATTCGAGTTTAAAACCGCAATCATCCTGCCCATTGTGTCGCCCGAATACGGCAGGTTTATTGCGACAACCAAAGACAAAAACCCGATGGGCGCGGCGGCGATGGCGTAGATTTTTTTGCCGCGCTTAAACATTAAAAACAGCGAAATCCCGACAGCCGCCCAGCCCGCGAAAATCACAGAGGAGTACATGTTCGTGACTGGCGGGCGCATCTGTATGTACATGCGCGCGGCAATGCCGAGCGTTTGGGATATGAACGCGCAAATTATAAAAACCGCAGCCGCCGCAAAAAGCGGCTCCCTCAGCCTTTTTGCCGCCGCGCCCAGCAAGAGCAGGGCGGCAGCCGCGTACATAATCGCGCCGCGGTAAAATATGTCGAGGCGGTTTGCGAAATTTTCAAAGCGGATTTTAAACGGCGGGTTGAGCGTTTTTTCAAGCCCGTCCAGCTCGTCTGAAATTTCCCCGTTTTGATTTTTTGAAATTTTTTCGACCAAGTCGGCGTAGAGCGAAAAGACATTGAGCTCGCCTTCGTCGGGCGACCTGTCCAAGACCGTGTCAAGCGGCGTCTGCCAGCCTTCGGAAGTTTGGATTGCAAGAATGTTCGAGCTTTTCTGCCCCTCTTCGACTTTCTTTTTTTCCTGGAAGCTTTTGAGCATTCCGAAAGTTTTTGAAACTTTTTGAGAGTCGGGCTTGCGGTTTTGCTCTTTGGCCTTTTCGATTTCCCGCGCCGCCTCGTTCACGCACTCCTGCCATTCGTCGTAGGTTTCGCGCGGGGTTTTGTTCCCCTCCGAAAGGGCGAGGGCGCGCGCCGCGTTTTCGAAGACGGCGACTTTTTCAATGGCAATGCGGCAGGCTTTGTTAAAGGGCGACCTTTCTTCGGCAACCGCGGCGTTCCAGACTTTTTCAAAATTGTTTTCGATTTCCCTGCAGGAATAATATCTGCCCTTGATCCCGAGCAGGTTTTGCAGCTCGCGGTTGTCGGTTTTAAAAAACGGCAGGCTTTCGGCGTCGGCTTCATGGGCGTTGGCGTAGGCGAGCCATTCCGCCGCCGATGCGTTTTTGCCGTTTATTTTGAAGCTCGTTTTTCCGCATAGAAAGCGGAGTATGTCCGCGCTTGCGCTTGAAAGCGGCATGAGCCTGCCGTTTTTCATGACGGGCAGCCGCGAGAGCGCGCTTTCCTCCGCGGGGCTTAGCAGCGCGCCCCGCTTGCCGAAGAAAAATCCGAAGCAGGCGATTAGCGCGCACGCCAGAAAACTAAGAATTATTGCGTACTTTTTCATCGGATTTTTTGAAGATTTTTACCGCGTATGTGAACGCCATCCCGATAAGGATGAGCGCGATTGAAACTGTGGGCAGCAGCCCCGCGGGGTTTTTCACGGCCATGAGAATGCTCGTTTCGCCGCCGCGGGCGTAGCTCGACTGGTAGAAAGTCCAGGCGCCGAAGCTTGCGGGCTCGTTCATGCTTATGAGCTTTTCGATTTTTTTGCCCGCGTAGCGGAACTCCACAAGGCTCGAATAGCCTTTTGCGATGTCGCTATTTTTGTAGTTTTGCCTTTCGAAATTTTTGAGCTCGACCGAAAACGGGAGCGTCGCAAGCAGAAATTTTTTGCCGCCCTCCATTTTGTACACAGCCGTCGCGGGCTCGCCTTTTTGGATTTCCATGGCGCCTTCCATGCGCCATTTCCCCTGCAAAAACCCCGAGACAATCAGCAGCGCAAGAGCCGCGTGCACCATCGCAAAGCCGAAGCCCTCGATGTTGCGCCGCGTGAAGCGCAGCGCCGCCGCCGCGATGTTTGCAAGAGCCAAAACGCCGATTGTTTTGCCGCCGATAAGCGGGATGAAAATGTCCAGCCCCGCAGCCTCGAAATGGAACACCGCCGCCCAGCTTTCGATGAACTGCGCCTGCATTTGCGCGATCCCCATTTGCGACGAGGCAAGCGTTGCGATAAATATGAAGGCCGCCGCGTACGAAAGCAGAAACGCCGTCAGTATCGGCGAAGAAAAAATGTAGAAAATTTTTAGCGGCAGCTCTTTCAAAATCTTTTTATCCGAATTTTAAACGTTGAACCTAAAAAGCGCGACGTCGCCGTCCTTAAACGGATAGTCGCGCCCCTCGAGGCGGTATTTGCCCGCCTCGCGGGCCTTCGCGACCGACCCCGCGCTTGCCAAATCATCGTACGAAACCACTTCCGCCTTAATAAAGCCTTTTTCGAAATCGGTGTGGATTACGCCCGCGCACTGCGGGGCTGTCATGCCTTTTTTGAAAGTCCAGGCGCGCACTTCCTTTTCGCCCGCCGTAAAGAAGCTCGCAAGCCCCAGAAGGTCGTATGTTTTGCGGATGAGCTCCGAGACGCCGCTGTCGGTTGCGCCCAATTCCCTCAAATATTCCGCGCCTTCCTCGACGCTCAAATCGGCGAGCTCCTCCTCGATTTTCGCGCAGATTGCGCAGGTTTGCGCGTTGTGCTCCGCCTTGACAAATTCCGCGACTTTTGAAACGTACGGATTTTTTAGCGGGTCCGCCAAGTCGTTTTCCGCGACGTTGCAGGCGTAGATTGTCGGTTTTGAAGTCAGCAGGAAGAATTGTTTCATGCGCTCTTTGTCGTCGTCGGAGCAGTCGAGCATGTGGGCGGGTTTGCCCTCGTTTAGGTGCGCGAAAAGCCTCTTTAACAAATCCGCGTTTTTGACCGCGTCTTTATCCATGCTCTTTGCCTTGCGTATGCTCGATTCGAGCTGCTTTTCGCAGCTTTGCAAGTCGGCGAGAACAAGCTCTGTGGAAATAATTTGAATGTCGCGTATATGGTCGACCGAGCCCGCGGAATGTAGAATGTCGTCGTTGTCAAAGCATCTTACAACTTGGACAATGGCGTCGACTTCTCTGATGTTTGCCAAAAATTTGTTGCCCAAGCCCTCGCCCTTGCTCGCGCCCGCAACAAGGCCCGCAATGTCGACAAACTCGACGGCGGCGGGGATTACGACGTTTGTTTTTGCGATTTCTTTTAAAACCGCAAGCCTCGCGTCGGGGACTTCCACGACTCCTACGTTCGGCTCAATCGTGCAAAAGGGGTAATTTGCCGCCTCCGCTTTTCTGGAGCGGGTTAGCGCGTTAAAAAGGGTGCTTTTGCCGACGTTCGGCAGTCCAACTATGCCTGCTTGCAACATATCTAAAAAAATGTGTAAAATTTAATTGTTTATTTCTCGCAAAATCGGGCGGCTTTTTCAAGCAATAAAAAACGCGCCGATTTTCGCGGCGCGTTTTGCAAAGCTTGCGTTTTGCGGGCTCACTTCGCCTCTTTTGTGTCGGAGCTTTTGCCTTCGCCCGCCGAATTGAAGGCGCGCGCCGAGAAGTAGTAGGGGGAGCCGATATTCAGGAACGATCCCTTGAAGCTGTTTTGGCGCAGCGTCATTTGGCTGTGCTGTTTGTTCGGCTCTGCGCCCCAGCTTAAAATGTAGCCTTCGGCGTTCGGGGTTTCGTCCCAGGAAATTTCGACGTTGCGCGGGTCTGCGGGGTCGCGCTTTGCTTCCAAGTTTTCGACCTTTGCGGGCTTTCTTGCGCCAGATATGCCGAACACGCGCAAGCCCGAAATCGAGAACTTGCCGCCCTGCATGTCCGCGGCGTTTTCTATTGCAACAAACCTCGCGCTTTGCGCTTTCGGCAAGACTTTCAGCGAGTGCGGGGAGTCTTTTTGATTTTGCGATTCGTCGCAAATTTGCGTCCAGCTCTTGCCGTCTTTTGAGGCGAAAATCTTGTAGCGGTAAATGGGGACTTCGTCGCCGTCGTAGACGTTGAAGCCTTCGTCTGCAAAATTGACGTGGATTGCGCTTATCTTGCAAATTCCGCCGAGGTCGATTTCAAGCCGCTCGCCTTTGTTGCCGCTTTTTGCCGACCACCAAGTTTCGATTTGCTCGTCGGCTGCGTTTTCGGGCGGGAATTTTTCCTCCGAGGAGCTTGCCTTCGCCGCTTTTTTGTACGAGAGCAAATTCCAGTTTTTGGACGGGGCGGATTTTGAAAAGTCGAATTTTTTTTGCGGGATTTCAAAAGGCCTGTCGGTAAATTCCGCAATGGCGTGCATTTCGCCTTTTGCGTCGAAAAATGCGGGGAAGAGCCCGAGGCGGCGTTCGAAGCCGTGGTGCACGCCCACGAGCATGGAAGCGACGTGCCAGTAGTTGCCGAACTTGTCCTTGAAAGTGCCGCCGTGCCCCGCTCCGCCGATGAAGCCGCCGCGCTTTTGCGAAAACGGGCTGCTTTTTTGGTAGACGAATTTGCCAAGCGGCTTGTCGGAGACGTAAACGCCGTCGGCGTAGTTGCGCCACTGCGTGCCGGGGGCTGCGTATTGCAGATAGTATTTGCCCCCGCGCTTAATCATGTTCGCGCCCTCGTTCCAGCCGGATCTGTCGTCCTGGTTGTTTTCCCCGCTTTTTTCCCAGCCGTTTGTCTTGAATTCGTGGCCTATCAGCGCGACGGGCTCTCCAATCATCTTGTAGTTGTTTTTCGGGTCGACTTCGACGCCCATAATCGGGTCTTTGGGGCTGCAGCCGTAATAGATGTAAACCCTGCCGTCGTCGTCCTTGAAGAGGGCGGGGTCGGTGTCGCGGCGCGGGTAGTCGATTTTTACGCGCTTCCAGACCGCGTTTTCGGGGTCGGATGTCGTCCAGAAGCAGTCGAGCCCCGAGACGAAAAAGACAATCTCGCCGTTTATTTCCGCTACAGTCGGGGCGTAGTTTTCAGTGGGAAAGCCCTTCGGGAACTTGATGTATTGCCAGTTTGCCAAGTCGTCGCTTTGCCAGTATCCGCCGCTTTTCGAGGCAAATAGGTAGTATTTGTCCTTGTACAAAATGATTTCCGGATCGGCGGCTTCGCGTCGCGGAGCCTCGTTTTTGATTTGCGAAAATCTGTAGTTTATGTCTATCGGATTTATTGCGACGGGGTTTTTGGCTTCGCTTTCGCAGCCGCACAGGCACGCCGCGGCAACAAGAACCGCCGCCAAATCCGAAAATGCGCAAAATTTGCCTTTTTTCATATCGGTTTCAGTTTTTAAAAAAACGCGGCGATATTCAAGCCCATATTAAAAAAAAGCGCGGCTTCTTTTTTTTGCGCCGCCAAAAAATTTCCCGCAAATTAAAAAAAAGAGTTTTAAAAATCGAATATCTGTGCAAGATTATACGCCATTATGGAAAAAGTTTTGAATTTACTATTGGAAGGCGAAGCCTTGGACACGGAGCAAATCGGCAAAATTTTGTCGATGCCAAAATCCGATGTCGAGGCGGCAATCCAAAAAATGATAGACGAAAAAATACTGCTCGGCTGGCGCCCGGTTTTCAATCCGGACTTCGAGGGCAAGTCGGTCGTTAGAGCCGCAATCGAGCTTAAGATAAGCCCCGAGCGCGACGGCGGCTTCGACAGGCTCGCCGAAAGGGTCAGCAAATTCGAGCAGGTGGAGTCGTGCTATCTGATGAGCGGGGCGTACGATTTGCTCTTGTTTATCAAGGCTCGCTCTTTGCGCGAAGTCGCAAGCTTTGTCTACGAAAGGCTTGCGAGCATCCACGGCGTGACATCCACCGCGACCCACTTTTTCTTGCGCACCTACAAGCAGCAGGGCTTCATGCTGACAAGCGAAAATTCCAACGAGGACAGGCCGTTTGTCTCGCCTTAGCCCGAATTTTCCCAGCGCAAAAAATTAATTCAAAAAACAGGAAAGCAAGATGGGCAAATCTCCCTCCGATTTTGTCGCAAAGCACGTTCAAAAAATTCCGAAATCCGGCATACGCGACTTTTTTGCAATAGCCTCGACCATGAAGGACGCCATTTCCTTGGGCATCGGCGAGCCCGACTTCGTCACGCCCTGGCATATCCGCGAGGCTGCGATTTTCGCGCTCGAAAAGGGCAAGACTTCCTACACCGACAACCTCGGCATGAAGTCGCTAAGATACGAAATTTCAAAATACGTCGAGGCGAACTTCAAGGCGTCGTACAACCCCGACAACGAAATTTTGGCAAGCGTCGGGGCGTCGGAGGCTCTGGACGTCGCGCTCAGGGCGATTGTCGAGCCGGGCGATAAAATTATGTACCACGCCCCGTGCTTTGTCTCCTACAGCCCCAGCGTCGCGCTTTGCCACGGCGAGGCCATTCCCGTCTATACATGCGGCAAGAACCGCTTCGAGCTCGACATCGAGGACGTCAAGCGCGCATGGCAGCCCGGCGTGAAGGCGTTCATCATAAATTTCCCGACCAACCCGACGGGCGGCACCGCAACGCGCGCGCAGCTTGAAGAGCTTGCAAAATTCGCCAAGGAAAAAGATTTTCTCATTATCTCCGACGAAATTTACGCGGAGCTTACCTACGAGGGCGAGCACGTTTCAATCGCCTCTTTGGACGGCATGAAAGACCGCGTGATTTTCATACACGGCTTTTCAAAGGCGTTTGCGATGACGGGCTTCAGGCTCGGGTACGCATGCGGCCCCCGCGAAATCATAGACGCGATGATGAAGACGCACCAGTACGCGATTATGTGCGCTTCGATAATGTCGCAGGAGGCGGGAGTCGAGGCTCTTAAAAACGGCCGCAAGGACATGGAGTTTATGCGCGAAAAATACCGCCAGCGCAGGGATTTCATCGTCGGCAAATTCAACGAATTCGGCATGGACTGCTTCCTGCCGCGCGGCACTTTTTACGCCTTCCCCAACATCGAACGCTTCGGCAAGTCCTCGATGGAGACGGCAAAGCTCATACTAAACGAGGCGAAGGTAGCCATGGTTCCGGGCAGCGCGTTCGGCAAGTCGGGCGAGGGCTATTTGCGCGCAAGCTTCGCCACAAGCTACGACAACATAACAAAGGCGATGGATAGAATTGCAAGCATCCTGCCGAAACTCGAAAGCCTGTAAAAAATGCCCGAATGCAAAAGCATAGCCCTCGTCGGCCGCCCGAATGTCGGCAAGAGCCGCCTTTTCAATAGAATGCTGAGGCGCAGGGTCAGCATAGTCCACGACATGCCCGGCGTCACGCGCGACATCGTCGCCGAAAAGCTGCCCAGCGGCGTTTTGCTCATGGATACGGGCGGCATCGGCGCGACTGCGGAGATGACCCAAAAAGTCATAGCCGACGCCACAAACGAGCAGGCGGAATTTGCGATTTCGGCGGCGGACTTGATTATAATGGTTGTCGATTCCCAGGAAGGCCTTTTGCCCCTCGACGAAAAAATCGCCGACAAAATCCGCAAAAGCGGCCGCGACGCCATTCTTGCGGTGAACAAGGCGGACATTCCCGAGCACGACAGCCGCATCGCCGATTTTTGCAGGCTCGGCTTTGAGAAAGTCTGCCCGATTTCTGCCGAGCACGGCAGGGGCATGGACGAATTGTGGCAGGCGGTTCAATTTTATTTGGGCGAGCTCAAAGACGAGCCGAAAGAGGCGGACGAAGGGGCTGAATCCCGCGTAAAAATTTGCGTCGCGGGGCGGCCGAACGTCGGCAAAAGCTCGATTGGCAACCGCCTTTTGGGCTCGAAGCGCCTCATCGTAAGCGACGTCGCGGGCACCACGCGCGACTGCGTGAGGTGCGACATCGACTTTGAAAACAACCGCGGCGACGTTCTTAAATTCGAGTTCTTCGACACCGCGGGAGTGCGCGCCAAGCGAAAGGTCAACACCTCTTTGGACTTCTTTTCGACAATGCGCACGAAAGAGGCGATTGCAAAATGCGACGTCGTCATGCTTGTAATCGACGCAATGAACGGCGTCGGCGAGGCGGACCAAAAGCTCGCGGGCGAAATTTTGGAGACGGGGGCTGCGGTAATGCTCGTTGTGAACAAGTGGGACTACGCAGCCGAAGCCTTTAAAAAAGACGGCGTGCGCGGCTACGAAAGCATTTCCTCCTTCCGCGAAAAATTCGAGGAGGCTGTGCGCGAAAAGCTTTTCTTCTTGGCGGACTCTCCCATACACTTTGTCTCGGCAAAGGAAAACAAGGGCATGGAGGGGCTTTTGATTGGGGCGGCAAAGCTCTATCGCAAAATGCGCAAGCCGCTGCCGACTTCGAAAATCAACTCGCTTTTGGCGGATTTGGTCGAGGCGAACCCGCCGAAGTACGTCAACGGCCGCAGGTTTAAAATCTACTACGCCGTCCAGACTTCGAGCCGCCCGATAACCCTGCGCCTCTACTGCAACAACGCCGATATTTTAAGCGACGCCTACAAGCGTTTTCTGGAAAATTCCATGCGCGAAAATTTCAAGCTCGGCGGGCTTGCGATGAGGCTCGAGCTTGTCGGCAAAACCAAAATCGCGGCCGACGAGCGCTTGGCGCAGAAGAATTTGAAATCGGGCAGGGCGAAAACCGAAAAGCCCAAGAGCTCAAAGAAACCCGGGCGCAAGGCAAAGACCGACCCGCGCAAAAAGCATTCGCTCAAAAAGCTGATTGCGCGCAAGGAGGCGATGCGCCAAAAAATCAGGGCAATGCGCAAAAAGTAGAATATGAAAATCGCGTTCATGGCAAGCGACGCGGTGGCAATCCCCGCGATTGAGGCGGTTTTGGAATGCCCCAAAACCGGGCTTGCCTGCATTGTCTCAAACCCCGACAAGCCGAAGGGCAGGGGCGGCAAAACAACGCCAAACGACGTCAGCGCATGGGCTATTTCAAAAAACATTCCGCTCTTGCGCCCCGAAAAATCCCCCGACGCGGAGGTCGTTGAAACGCTAAAAAAAATGGGCGTCGAATGCGTCGTTGTAATGGCTTACGGCAAGATGCTGCGCGAGGAGTTTTTGAATTTCGCCCCGCTTGGCTGCCTGAATTTGCACGGCTCTGTTTTGCCCGAGCTGCGCGGCGCCTCCCCAATCGAAACTGCGATAGCAATCGGCAAAACCTCCACGGGCGTAAGCCTCATGCGCGTCGCAAAAAAAATGGATGCGGGGGACGTCTGCGACGTCATTGAAACTCCCATTTCCCCGCGCGAAACGGGAGAATCGCTGCGCAAAAAAATCGCGCTCGACGCCGCCAGGCTTTTGTCGCGCAACTTCGGCGCAATCGAAAGCCGCGCGTTAAAATTTGCCCCGCAGGACGAGGCTGCGGCGACCTATTCGCGCAAAATTTTAAAGCCCGACTTTTATCTGGATTTTTCAAAGCCCGCCGACGAGCTCGACAGGCGCGTGCGCGCATTCGGCTGCGGCATAATTTCATTGGGCGGCGAAATTTTTAAGATAGGCGAGGCAGTCTGCGAGGGCTCGCAAGCAAACGAAACTCCCGGTAAAATATCGGAAATCGGCAGGGATTTTCTGCGCATTGCGTGCGGCAAGGGCTCTTTGAAAGTGCTGAAAATTCAAGCCCCGTGCGCGAAGATGCTTGATGCGGCGCAGTTTTTGAACGGCCGCAGGCTCGAAGCCGGCGCGGTTTGCGCAAGCTTTGAAAACGAAAAACTTTTGAAATGATTTTTATGGCGCGTTTTTTTAAAAAATTTTTTTCTGTTCTTTTTATTGCGGTTTCCTGCATTCTTTGCGGGTGCGCAACGGTCGGCGAATACGTTTATTTTAGCGACATTGCGCAGCACAAGTGGGTGCCCGTTTACGTCGCCGACACCGAGGATGTCGAAGTTCCGCAAAACGCCGAGACGGAATTCGGGGCGGCGCACATTATTTTTTCGCCGAGCGAGGACGGCTACGACGTCCGCGGGATGTCGGGCTGCAACCTCTTCCACGGCGGCATGGAGCTCAAGGGCGGCAGGAAAGTCGAGTTTACAAGAATGCTGAAGACAAAGCGCGCGGGCAAATACGCCGGCTACGAGCGCAAGTTTTTGCAGGCGGTCTCAAAAACGCGCTTTATTTTGCGCGACGGCGAATTTCTTTATTTTTGCAGCAAGTCGGGCGGCGCGGAAATGGCCGTTCTCAAATTCCGCAAGGAGCCGCTCTGATTTTTGCCGCTTGGATTGCGCCGCCTAAATTTTGCCCGGGAGGCGGCGCGGCTTATGCTGCGCGGGCTTTTTATAAAATTCTTGCCCCGTCGCCTGCGAAGCACTCGAAAATCTTCGGCTCTGCGCCGAATTTTTCCGCGTATTTTTTTGCGACAAATTCCGCGTCGGCGGCAGAGTAGGCGTCCGAGACGAGAGCCATGACAGCGCCGCCGAAGCCGCCGCCGCTAAGCCTCGCCCCGTGGACATTCTTCTGCGTTTTTAAAATGTCGACGAGAAAATCGAGCTCTTCGCATGAGTTTTCAAACCAAACCCTTGAGCTTTCGTGCGAGGCGAAAAGTATTTTGCCC
>JAFXRX010000122.1 GCA_017526045.1 Opitutales bacterium | reverse complement strand
TGGTCTTTATCAGGACTGCTACGACCTGCAAGCTGTACCTTGACGGCGTATTAGCAGCAAGCGAGAGCTTGACCTTCACCGCGGGCGCGTTCGCAATCACAGGCGGCAGCGGGCAGATTTCTCGCATCAAGGCGTTTAATATCGACATGTCCGCGCAGGACGCTTTGTACACCCTCGCGGACTACCAGAACGGCAGCGACGAGCCGCCGAGCATCAAAGGCGGCAGCGTGATTTACAGCGGCAACCCGCCTACGACAGATTTCACTTCGTACAAGTACGGCATGGGCGACGTCGATATCGCGTTCACCTACGAAGACGGATATTTATGCTGCCGTGCCGCAAATGCGGGGACTTTGGGCAATCAATTCTGCAACTGCGGGGCGATTTATTCAATAGGCAGGACTTATCCCGCGGGGACGAAGGTGCGCATCAAGTATGACGATTGGTACGTCGACGACACCTTATGGCTCGTGCAGGCGGCGGGCGCAGGGCAGGCGTACGGTAAGTTCAATTTCACTTACAACGTCGCAGCCGCGGCGGACTATTTGAACTCAAAAGATTACGAGTTCACTTTGACCGGCAATCTTGCGCAGCTGGTGCTCCGCCAGTCGGGGCAGAAGTGCCAAACAACGGGGAACGCGCTCGCGCAAGGCGACCTGATTTGGAAAATCAAAAATTTGCAAATATGGGTTGACGGCGTGCTGCTTTCGCTCGCGGACTACACCGTCAAATCGGGAATAACAACGACAATCCTCGACGCCTCGGGCAACTCAAACGACGCGACAGTTTCGGGGAACATCGCGGGCACGCAGGACGTCGCAATCGCGCGGCTTATAGACTTTATCAAGGCTTAAAAGAAAGGGGCAAAATATGGTAGAAATCATTCTGAAAAACGGCTCAAGGTTGCAAATCAAAAGTTTACAGGTCAGGGGTGCAATAGTTGACAGCAACGGCACGCCCGCAGGCGGCGAGACGACATACGCTTTTATCGAAAGCGAAGTGGACGCGCTCAACGTCGCGGTGCCTTTGCAGGCGATTTACAACGCCGTAAACCCGCCCGACGAACCCGCGCAGGAGGCTGATGCATAATGTACAGCTTGGAGCAGATAGAAGCTATCCGCAAGACTACGCAAGATGCGAACCTGCGCGCGCCCGATGGCTTTTTTATCGCGCCCGCGGAGGAGCTGCAAAAAATATGCAACGGCGTTGGCGCGGATTGGCTGAGCGAAAAATCGCGCAAAATTTGCACGCGGGCATTCGCCTGCGTCGAGGCGACCGCCGCCATTCACGACTACCGCTATCACTTCTCCGACGGAACGCCAGCGGGGCAGGTTGAAGCCGACGAAGAGTTCCTTCTAAACGGCATCCGCGAAATCTACCACCGCTTTCCGCGGCCGCTTTCGCTTTCGCGCATTTGGGCGGAGCGCAAAGTGCTCGCGGCGTTTGCCGTTTTAAAGCGCACAGGCAGGCTCGCCTGGCGCGACGCGTTCGTCGAAAAGTATTTGAAAAAACAGGAGGTAAAACATGCGCACTAACATTCTAATCATGGTGGCGCTCGCGCTATTTGCGGCGGGCTGCACAACAACAACTATCACCGAAACGACATACGCCGAAGACGGCACAACCATAAAGAGCGTAAAGGTGTCGGAAATCAGCGGCAACCCGCTTGTAATCTTGGCGCAGAACTCGGCGGCAAAGTCTTGGTGTATGTCGCAGAGCGGCTGGCACGCAAACATCGGCATGGATAGCGCCACCAACTCGTACGGCTTGAACGTCGGATCAGTCAACAACCAAATGGCCTCTTATGTCGACAGCGCGTTCGCCGTCGAAATCGCAAAAACAACGCCCGAAATTTACCGCGCCGCGCGCGCCAGTGTAAAGGCGGACACTTCGGGGGTTGACGCAAAATGAGCGGCAAACTCGACATACAAGGCCTTATACGCCTCGTAATCACGCTGGCTGCAATCGTCGGCGGCTACTACTACGCAATGGGGCGCATTGACGCCCACATCGCCAGCGCGGACATACACAAGAGCTCCGCGGAGCTCTCTGAAATGTTTGTGCTGCGCCGCGAGTGGAACTACTCCAATTCTCGCGTCGAAGCGGATTTGAACTACCTGCGCGGCAAAGTTGACGCGATTTACGAGAAGATAAAATGACACCATACGCCACAAGCTCCGCGCTATCTCAGCGCATCACAATAGAGGCAAAGTCAAACCGC
>JAFXRX010000121.1 GCA_017526045.1 Opitutales bacterium | reverse complement strand
GGCTCCTCGGCGTCGTCCATGCCCGAAAGCTCCGCCGACATCGCGTCGGGCTCTTCCGCGGCAGCGGGCTTTGCCGCCGTCTGCTCCTCCTCGAACGCGCCGCGCAAAAGCGCGCCCGGCTCCGCGCCGAACTGGCCGCGTATCAAATCCAAAATCTCGGGGGAAACAAGCCTCAGCGCGGCGGCGAATTCCGCAGTGGTTTCGTCGAACACTTCGACTTCGCGCTTTTTGGGGGCTTCGGGCTGCGGCTTTTCCTGCGGCTTGACAAACTTTTTGCGCGCAATCGGCGCGTACGCCGCGGCAAAATCGCGCTCCTCGGCGAGAGCCGCGCCTATAAGCTCAGCTATTTTTTTTTTGAACCTCGCGGGGCGCGCCCGAAAGCTTTTCAAGTTCCTTTATGAGGGTGTTTATCGCCCGCGTCCTGCTCTGCTCGACAGCCTTTAGAAGCGCAACCTCGAAATTCGCCCGCTCCGAAAGCCCCGTTTTCAAGGATTTTTCAGAGCCCTGCAAAACGTCGAGCATCCGCATAATCTGCTCGGTGCTGAGTCGCTTTTCGCCGAAATCGCGCCAGCCCGTCTTGAAAGACTCAAGCATGGCCGCGCGCAAATAAATCTGAAGGTCGCACAATGCCCTGTAAAGGTCGCAGCCGTCGGAAATGAGGGAATCGACAGAATTTACGACTTCCGCGTAATTGCCCGCCGCCATGAAATTCACAAGGCTTTCTATGCGGGATGCCGACGCGAGCCCGTAAACCGAAACGACGTCCTCGACGCCGATTTTCTTGCCGCAAAACGAAATCATCTGGTCGAGTATGCTCTGGGCGTCGCGCATGCCGCCGTTTGCAAGGCGCGCAACGGCCTTCAAGGCGTCTTCGGTGGCGTCGATGCCCTCCAATTTTGCGATATGCGCGAGGTGGGCTGCGATTTTTTCCTCGGGTATCGGGCGGAATTCAAAACGCTGGCAGCGAGAGGTAATCGTGCCCAAAACCTTGTGGGCCTCGGTCGTCGCAAAAATGAATTTGACGTGCGGCGGCGGCTCTTCGAGCGTCTTTAAAAGCGCGTTGAAGGCGTCGGAAGTCAGCGAGTGGACTTCGTCGATAATGTAAATTTTGTACGAGCAGACGGTGGGGGAATATTTGCAGTCGTCGCGCAGCTTGCGGATTTCCTCAATCGAGCGGTTCGACGCGCCGTCGATTTCGACGACGTCCATGCACGTTCCCTCCATAATCGACTTTGCGATGGGGTTGTCGTTGTCCGGGTGGACGTTCGGCCCGCCCTCGGCGTTCAGGGCTTTTGCGAAAATTCTTGCGACAGTGGTCTTGCCCGTGCCGCGGGGGCCCACGAAAAGATAGGCGTGCCCTATCCTGCCCGATTCTATGGCGTTTTTGAGGGTGCGCACGATGTGCTCCTGCCCCACCAATTCGTCGAATTGGCGCGGACGGTAGCGTCTTGCGATAACCTGGTAGCCCTCTGCCATAATTAGAGAGCCATCCTACCCCACCCGCGCTGTTTTACAAGCTTTTTTTGCCGCCCTTGCGCTTTTTTTCGCGGGCGAATTTCGCCTCCAAGCCTATCACAATCTTGCGGTGCGACGGCGAGTTCTTAAGCTCCGAAACCTCCCTGTAGGCGCATTGCAATTCCTTTAAAATCGCCTCGCTTTCGGCTGAGAAACCGGGATTGCCTGATTTTGGCGTTTGCTCTGTCATATCTGGTCCTTGAAATGTTCGTCTTCGCTTATTATTTTTTTAAGCTTTTTTGTTATGCGCCAGACAGCGTTGTTGACGGCGTTTGCGGAAATCCCGAACTGGCGCACAACCTCTTCTGTCTTCACGCCCTCGAGCTTTATCATCTCGAATGCCGCGCAGGTTTGCGGGTCGAAGAAGCTTCTTATCGACATATAGGCGTCGTAAATAATGGCTCGGCGGAACGCCAAGAGCTCGTTTTCTTCAAGCATCACCTTTTGGCTTTCGGCGTAGAAAACCTCGAGCTTGCGCGCGTAGTCGGCGGAATCGTCGTCGATTGAAACTTCCGAAATCTTCGCGCTGCGGGCTCTGATGTAGTCCAAAGTTTTATAGACGCATATTGCCTTCAAGAAAGAGCGGTACCTCGCGCGCGTCCGGTCGTAGCCGCGCCGCTTGAAGATTTTGTCGAGCTCCACAACGACGTCGCCTACAACCTCGTCGACCGCGAAAGCCGCCGCGGGCAAGCCGCTGCGGCGGCGGAACGCGTTTGCCACCATCGCCTTTATCGGGGCGTGGTAGATGTCGAAAAACCTGCGCCACGCCCCGTTCCAGGCGGAACTTTCGGGGTCGCAAAGCTGGTTTATCAAAGTCTGGGGCGTTTCGGGCATCTGCATATTTTATAGTCCGCAAAAAATTTTTTTTAATCACGCCAAAGGCAAAAATTTTTCATTTTTTCATTATTTCGTCCAAATTAAAATTGCCCTTTTTATTTTCAAGCATTCTAGAAAAATCCGCATGCGCGCTTAAAATATACTTGTACGGATTTTCGATGTCGCCTTCAATTCTCAACATGTTGCGCCGCGAAGATTCGGCGCCGAATTTGTCGCCCCGTTTTATGTCGTCTTCAAGCTGCCGCCTGCAAAATTCCAGCTCGCCTTTCTTTTCATTCAAAAAATCTTCGAATGAGCGGACGTTCCCGTATCCGCTCTTCAAGCCGCTTTTGCGGATTTGCGGATAGGTTTTTTTAAACACCTCGTTTGCCTCGGTTTTTCTGGACAAAATAATTTCCAAATCCCGCCTGTCGGCGTCGAATTTTTCGCCGGTTTTGCCGAATATTAAAAATTCGCCCCAGTCGAAAGGCCCGCCGCCTGCCTGAGCCGCGGCAAGGCCTTTGCCGAGAATTGCATTGCTTTTGACCTCGCTTTCTTTTTGCGGCGTTTTAAGGGCAAAAAACGCGGCGGCGGCAAGCGCGGCAACGGCAGAGGCAAACGCAAATTTCAGCGCGGTCTTTTTACGCGCGGGCGGCGGGGCGGCATAGAGCTTCGACGCCTCGAAATCTTCGCTTTTTACCGCGCTTAAAAAATCCTCAATCCGCAAAAAACGCTCGGCGGGGTTTTCGGCAAGAGCGCGCAAAATCAGGCGGTGCCAATGCTCGTACTGCGCGCGCATCCGCGCGGAAACGCGCCCCTTTTCGCATTCGGGAAAATTGTAGGCGGCGCGGCCTATGCTGTCGGGCGGATTGCCCGTTATGAGGGTGTAGAAAGTCGCCGCAAGCCCATACATGTCGGGGTTTCCGCCCCTTGCCAAATACCACTTCGGCGGCGCGTAAAGCGGCGTTCCCAAATTCGACGCGCTCGGGGAGTCGGCGCGCATGAGCCCGATGTCGGCAAGCTTGGCGCGCCCGCCGAAAAACAAAACGTTGTCGGGCTTGATGTCGCGGTGCAGCATGCCGTTTCTTGAAAGATGCGCAGCCGCCTCGAAAACGGGCGTTATGATTTCCAAAATCTCTCCGCGCGAAAACCACGCGGCGTTCGGATTTTCAAGCCTCTGCGCGATGAGGCTTGAAAGCGACTTGCCAAGCCAAAGCGGGCTTTCGGGGTCGTCAAAGCCCTCTGCAACAGAATCGGCAAGCGGCATTGTGTAGTATAAAAAATCCGCCGCCCTGCCCGACTTCAAAATAGGCGCAATATATTCGCACGGCGGAATGCGCGCATAGCGCACCAAAGCCTCCTCCTCGCGCTTCAGCCTGTCCGCGCAAATGATTTTCAGCGCGACGTATCCGCCGCCGTCAGAAGCCAGAAAAACCTCTCCGAAGCCGCCTTCTCCGATTTTTCTTATCGGCTTTATGCCGTCTATTTCAATTTCGCCGATACGCATAATT
>JAFXRX010000120.1 GCA_017526045.1 Opitutales bacterium | reverse complement strand
TTCGCTTGGTAAGTTACTAACAGTAACAGATCCCAAAAACCAAACACGAAGATTCGAATATGATTTTGCAGGACGAACGATATTAGATAATGCAGTAGATGCAATGTACCAATATTCCTACAACGAAGATGAAAAATTATCTTTGGTAACTGATGGAACAAATGAATATTCTTTCGTATATAACGATAAATACGATATTCCTATTCAAGAAACTTTTCCTGATGGAACAATTTTAAACAGAACCCTAGATAACAATGGAAATATCACAAAAGTTACTCTTAGAAAGGATTCTAATATTTTATACGAAGTTGATTATACATACAACAATGCAGAAAAGCTTGAATCAATAACTGCACTAGGAAAGACAATTGAGTATGAAAGAGACAATAATGGCGAAATTACAAAAATAAAATTAGACAATGTGGCAGCAATAGAATATGAATACGATGCTTTAAAAACAGTTGTAAGTATGTCATATAAGCATGACAATACTGAATTAAAAAAACTTTCTTATACCTATGATTCTCTAAGAAATATAACTTCAATATATACTCGCATCAATAATGTTGCTTTTTCGAATTGGCAATATGAATATGATGAACATCAAAACACTTTAAAATCTGCAAAACTATATAAAGGAGCAGAACAAGCGGAATATTTCGATAGTTATAGTCAAGAATCTTTTGAATATGATTTTGCTGGGAATCATTATAATGTAACAAAAAATTCTCCTAGTAATAATGCAACAAATATTACAATTAATAAAAATAATCAAATCTTTCAAATTGCTAGACCTTCTGACTTAATCCATCCAATAAGAGGTTCTACCAATACAAATGCAGAATTAAAGATCTTTATCGATAACGCACAACAATCCTACACAAAACCACTTGGGACATCTAATTTCCTATTTACCTTACCTGCGAACCTAACAATACCCAAATCCCATAAAATAAAATTTGAATCTACACTTGCCAACGAGGGAGCAAACGGCGTATCGGCAAAAACAATGACGTTAGGTTCAGTCTATACCCATCCACGTAACGAAACACTCATATACGATATGAACGGAAATCTAATCGAAGATTCTAGATGGAAATATGTGTGGGACGGAAGAAATCGACTTATATCGGTAAAAACATCTGATACAGCATTAGCTTCAGGCATTACAAATGAAGCTTATGTTTTCACTTATGATTACAAAGACAGAAAAATAAGTTCAAAAAAATATATAGAGGATGATTCTACAGGACAAATGGTGTTGTATAGTACAAATCTTAGATATTACGATAATTGGAACTTAATTTACGAAACAATAGAATATACAAATACTTCAATCACTTCTGAAATTAAAAAGTATTATTACGGATTAGACTTGAACAACTCTCTTCATGGATCTTCCGGAACAGGAGGATTGCGTTTGCTTGAAATTAATGGTGTTGCTGCATTTGTATTCAATAACACTAAGGGAAACATTGAAGGACTATACTCTCCAGATATTAATGCATCTGACAACTTAAATTCCTCAAATCAACTAACGCTTGCCTTATACGATTACACTCCATTTGGAACAATTTTCAGACAAAAAGGACCTCTTGCCAACAAAAACCCCCTACGATTTAGTACTCGTTATGATGAAGGTAATACAAAGCTATACTATTATGGATACAGACACTATTCTCCTGATACATTTAAGTGGCTTTCAAAAGATCCGATGGAAGAATTTGGCGGTATAAACCTTTACCAATTCTGTGGAAATGATCCAATCAATTATTGGGATCGACTAGGACTATGTTGGTGGAAATTTTCTATGCCTGATTGGGAATTTGGAGAATTTGAATGGCCACCCAAAATCAAACCACAAGGAGGATATTTTAATAGTGAATTAACTTTTCATGGTGATGGATTTAATATATCTGGGATGGCAGGAATTAACCAAGACGAAACTGGACAATTCTCGGGAAGCATAGCGACTAGCTATGGAGATACAAAATTTACTGCAACTGCGAAATGGAATACCAATTCAGAATGGGGAGCCTCTGCATCGGTTGATATTGGCTTACCAGGAGGTTTAGGCGATTTCAAAGTGCAAGGTGGTTACGACTCCCCAAAAGGCTGGAATGCTTCATCTAGTTATGAATTTGATATCGGTGGAGGCTGGAAAGGTAGCATAGGCGGGACATACAATGAAAGCCGTGGCTGGGGACTTGAATTCAAAATCTTTTGGAAATAATATTTATGAAAAAAATAACAATATACCTAATACTTAGTTTACTTTGCAATCTCTCAAATGCAATAGATATTAACGATGTCAAAAAAAAGGCTGAAGCAGGAGACGCCCAAGCTCAATATCAATTTGCCTACGCATTGATAAATGGCGAAGGGATTGAAGAAAATCCAAAGCTTGCATTAGAATGGCTCTCAAAATCTGTTGAGCAAGACAATGCAGATGCTCAAGCAATGCTCGGCAACTTATATCTACAGGGTAAACATGTTGCGGTAGATTATTCAAAGGCTATTGAGCTTCTTGAAAAAGCGGCAAAAAAGTCTAATACAGATGCCTTAATGGGGCTTGCCATGGCTTACAGCAATGGTTGGGGTGTCACTATTGATACAAAAAAGGTATTTGAATATTATTCTCAAGCAGCACAGCTTGGTAATCCTTCTGCATTAACACTGTGTGCTTCAGCCTATTTTACAGGGAATGGAGTAACAAAAGATACAAAAAAAGCTATAGAGCTATTAACCCAAGCAATGAATAAAGGAGAATCAAGTGCTAAATTATTTTTAGCATTATTATATATTGGCGAAGGAGAAACTGAGAAAGATTTGGCAAAAGGGATTCAATTTCTTGAAGAATTGTCAGAGCTTGGAAATTCAAATGCGATGTATCGTCTTGCACATATATATTGGTTTGGAGAGGGAGTTCCTGCCGACATAAAGAAAGGGATGCAATATTTATTTTCATCTGCAAAACTCGGAAATGCAGAAGCTCAAAATGATTTGGGAGCAATATATTTAGAGGGAAGTTTATTCCCAAAAGATTTAAAAAAGGCTTTAAACTTATTTGAAAAATCAGCGGAACAAGGAAATCTCGATGCAATAAATAATTTGGCAGGTTTATATTTAAAAGGAACAGGCGTTGAAAAAAATGAAAATAAAGCTGTTAGCTTACTTGAAATGGCAGCAAGTAAAGGATATTCGAAATCTATAAATAATTTGGCTGCTTTATATTTAGAAGGAACGGGTGTTAGCAAAGACGAAAAGAAGGCATTTTCTCTCTTTGAAGAAGCGGCAAAAAAAGGCTATACAGATGCTTTGAATAATTTAGCGCATATGTACTTAAATGGTCGGAGTGTCGAACGAAATTACGATAAAGCTTATGAGTATTATAAGAAATCTGCATTGTTGGGAAATCCTGTCGGACAGTATTCTGTAGGCAGAATGCATTTGGAGTATAGATTTAATAGATACAACGTAGTAGATGGTTATGTGTGGCTTGAACTCGCAGGCGAAAGCGGATATAAATTTACCGAGCCAGAGAAAAATAATCTTTCTGTACTATCATTTAAACTAAGCTTTGACGACAGACTTAAAGCATCTAAAATGAAAGATGAAATTAAAAAAGAAATTTCTCAAACCAAAGCAAAGCTGAAAAACAAATAATTCTATTCTTGCAAAAACAATGAAAGAAAATTTTCAAACCTTATACATTATTGGAAATGGTTTTGATCTGCATCATGGACTAAAAACATCTTATAACGATTTTAAAGATTTTTTAGAAAAAGAATCTGCACGAAAACGTTATAAGAGTGTAAATGAGAAATTTAAAAATTGTTGCGCAACAAACAATGTCAATTCTTTGATACAAAAATTTAAACTATATTCAGATAAAAAGAAAGAAATTTTCACATATCATAATACGATAGAAGAAATAATGATCGATCCGTCGTTATCGATATCAACAGATAGATTATTCACTAAAGTTCAATGATCATTAATTCTTTACTCATTTTTAGTTTTCATGATAATCCAAATGGTTATTATAGTTTGATAAATAGAATTATTATTTTGGAATAAACGCAAAACTGAGAATGTACTTGTTGGCGTAGCGCAAACACAACCATTTAAAATTTATAAAGAAACCGCGCGCCCAACCCGCTGCGGTTTCTTTTTTTATGAAATTTTGCGGGATTTTGCCGATGCGCAGACCGCAATCATTCGCCGAATTTTTTTAGCAGGACGTAGCGCATGGCGTCGGGGTCGCCCTTGCGCGCGGCAAATTCCGCGGGCGTCGTTTCCTCCGGCTCTCCGCATTTTCCCGAAATCGCAACGAAGATTTTTGAGTCGAGCTTGAGCTTGGAGATGTTGCTTCTTAGCGGTGGCACCGGAATGTCGTCTCTTATTATGCATTTTTCAAATCTTCGGGCTGAAAGCAAATTGCCGAGCGTCAAATTCTTTGCCCGGGTGAAGTCGATACCCCTTACGTCCTTGTCCTTGAGCGGGACTTCCGCAAAATCCATGCCCGGCGGCATTATGCAGGGGGCCATGGCAAAGAAAGTGTCGAGCCCCGACAATTTCGCCGCGGAGAACAAATTTTGCGCCGTCAGGTTTTTTGCGAGGCTGAAATCCAGGCTTTGGACTTCCTTGCCACCGAGCGGCGCGTCCTTAAAATCCATATCGGGAGGGAGCTTGCATTTCCACACCCGATGCGCCGAAAACAGATTTTGCGCCGACAAATTTTTTGCGAGGCTGAAGTCGATTTCGTCGAGAAATTTCTCCTCAAGGCTGGCGTCCGCAAAGTCCATGCCCGGCGGCAGGACGCAGCCTGAAACATTGTTTGCCGAGAACAAGTCCGCCGCCGCCAGGTTTTTTGCGCGGCTAAAATCCACTTTGTTTACATCCAGCCCCGTTAGCGAAACGTTTGAAAAATCCGCGCCCGATTTTGCGAGAATTTTAACGTCTTTTCTTTCGATGAGGCAAACTTCGATTCCTTTTGCGCGGGCGAATTCGCCGAGTTGGACCTCCGTTTTTTTCCCGTTTGGCTCAAGCACATTCAGCTTGGTTCTGAATTTGGCATGCGATATATTTATGCGCGCCGCGCGCGCTTTTATGTCGCTTCGGACTATGCAGCAGCCAATATCCAGTGCGGAAAGCAGGTTGTTGAGCTCGAGGTTTTCCGCGCGGCTGAAGTCGATGCAATCCGCTTTTTTATGCGCCAGGGATACGTTTGCAAAGTCTATGCCGGGCGGGAGCTTGCAGCCTGAAGCGTTCCTTGCCGAAAACAGATTTTGCGCCGACAAATTTTTTGCGCGGCTAAAATCTATGAAGCCTGCGTTCTTTCCCTTTAATGAAATGTTTTTAAAATCCATTTTCATGTCGGGCGGCAGGGCGCAGCCTGAAAAATCGCTTGCCGAGAACAAATTTTGCGCAGTCAGGTTTTTGGCTTTGGCAAAATCTATATTTTTTACATTTTTGCCCGCCAAAGAGGCGTTTGCAAAATCCATGCCGGGCGGGAGGCGGCAGTAGGAAACATCTTTTGCCGACAGCAGATTTTGCGCCGACAGATTTTTTGCTCTGCCAAAATTTATGCAGCGGGCATTTTTGCCCTCCAAAGAGAAGCTTGAAAAATCCATGTCCTGCGGGAGCTTGCAGCCTGTGGCTTGCGCGGCTGAAAAAAAGTTTTCAGGCGAAAGATTTTTTGCGCGTTCAAAATCTATGAAGCTTATATTCGCCCCGCGCAGCGAAATTTTGGAAAAATCCGCCCCGGCTTCGGCAAGTTTTTTTATTTCTTCAGCTTTCATTGTTCTCCAAATTTTTTTAGCAGCGCATGGCGCATTGCGCCGCTTGTTTCGCCTACAAAATCGCGCTGCCGATTTTTTTGAAGAACTCTTCCAGCTCTTTTTGCTGGAACGACATAAGCGCCGCCTTGGCGAGCTTTTCGTCGTACTGCTGCAAATCCTTCGCAAGGCACGCCATAAATTCCTTGAGCCTTGCAAACGTGTCGCTTTGAGCCGCGAACTTGTACACTTTTATGTACGCCTCTTTGGTCTTTTTGTTGAGGACGTATGAGTAGAGCGCGGAAAGCAGGCCCCACGCCTCGGCGATTTCCGTCTGCGTAAACGACTTTTTTACCTTCCCAGAAAGGTAGTCTTCCACATCGAAGGAGTTTGCTATTTCAAGGTGCGCCACAAATTTCGCCGCCGCCGCCGAGCCCACCAGAGCCGCGATGCCGCGTATCTTTTCGTCGGAGGTTTTTTTGATTTTATTTTTTTCCCAATAGCGGATTTTGTGCGAGACCTGCTCCCACGTCCTTGGGGTGGGGAAGGCGTACTCTTCGTTGTCGCCCTGCCTCCGGCAGAGGTCGGTTGCGTTGTTTGCAAGGTAGGTCGTTATTGCGGGGTGTATGTCGTTTTTGATTGCCCATGCCTTGAATGTTTCGTAATCCGCCCCGACGGCGTAGTGGGCAAACCTGTTTTGCAGCGGCCCCGCCAATTCCATGACCGCCGACGAGTCTTCAAGCCTGTTGCCCGCCGCCATGACGCGCCAGCCCTCCAGAAATGGCTTGTTGTCGATCTTGTGGTCGAGGATTATGCTAAACATCGCTTTTTGCACGGCGGGATCTGCCTGGTTTACTTCGTCCAAAAGCAGCAGCCCGCGCTTTGGCAGGTGGGTTGCAGTGCACACGGGGATTTCCCTGGGCAGGTGCCTTATGGTGATGCCATTTTCGGGCATCGGAATTCCTGCGAGATCCTGCGGCTCGACTTGCGAGAGCCTCAAGTCTATGAAGCCGTATGATGTTTCAAGCTCCTTTTGGTCGCCCTCGGGCGTCCCGTCGGAAATTTCCCCGCCGACCAAGTAGCAGCCAGATTTCGCGTTGTACCTAAATTCCGCGTAGGGGTTGCCGGTCGCGATTTCCGCGAGCACCTGCTTGAACGCCGACGACTTGCCGACGCCCGCGGGCCCCATCACCAGCACGGAGTAGGGCAAGTTCCAGCTTTCAAGCAGCTCGCTTTTAAGCTGGGCGATAGTTAGCAGTTCGTTGTGGATTATTTGTCTGTCGTTTCGTGGCATTTTTTTTTCGTATATTTTGTTGTTTTATGAAAGCGTTGGCGAAATTCTTGCGCGGGGCGTCATTGGTTTGCGTCTATTCGCAATGTCTTGCCGAACGGGGCGTCGGCGGCATGGAAGTTGTCGATGCACCATAGCACTTCGTATGGAAGGCTCTTCGCCTTTATTTGCGGATAGTCGCAGCACCCGTCTGTAAAATATACCATTGTGGAGAATTTTTTGCCGGCTTTTAAAAGCTTTTGCGCCTCTTCAAAAGCGGGCTCAAACGAAGTGCCGCCGCGTCCGGTAATTTCGACCGATGCGGGCAGACTGCTTCTGTAAGTCCCCTGAAATTTTATACCGTAGTCGGCGCAGTAAAGGTAGACTTCCGCCCGCGGCATTCCCTTGAGGCAATTATTGATTTCGCCGAGGAAGACTTCCAGAGACTCCGAGCTGACGGAGCCCGAGGTGTCTATGACCATCATTATGTTCCCGGGGGTGAAGCCGCGCAGCTTGGGATAGTAGAACTTGCAGCCGAGCTGCCTGTTGACAATCGTGCGCCTCGAAGGGCGGCTGTAGTCGGCGGTTTCAAAGCCTATTGACCGCAATTTTCTGTGCAGGAGATTTCGCCAGTTTATCTGCCTGCTTAGCGCAACTTCCACATACTCCAAAAACGCGCCCGCGCCGCGCCCCCTCAAATTCGACTTGCGGCGCATGTCCTCGCGCGCCCTGAACGCCGCCTGCGCTATGACAGTGTTGAGCTGCGATTCCACATCCCTCGGCGTTGCGGCAGTCCCGTCGCCCTTTTTGAAATCGGTTTCGCCTGTTTTTGGGTCGAAAGACCTCTCGCCGTCGACTGGCAGGCTCCAGCCGCCTTGCCCGCCGTTTTTGTCTTTGCCCGAGGGCATCCCATTTTTTGCGGAATCCAAAACGGGCTGCGGGGGCTTTTTGATTTTCTTTAAAATATCCTCATAAATGGCCTCGGACGCCCAGCCCGTGTACTTTTTGCTGTAGCAGATTTTAAACTCTTTGCCGTCCAGGTTTTTTGTAAGAGCCTTCAGCCTGTCTTCGGGCAGATTGGCGTCTATGAGCGCGCCGTTTATTGCATAGTCGGTTGCGATATTCCAAAGCAGGGGGTTCCTCGCTCCGCGGCGGAGCATCGACTTGAAAATAATGTGCCCCGCCTCGTGCGCCAGCAGAAAATTCAAAACC
>JAFXRX010000119.1 GCA_017526045.1 Opitutales bacterium | reverse complement strand
TTCCGGCTTCCTGCGGGGTGGGGGCGGCTTTTCCGTTCTTGCCGTTTTTGCCGTTGCGCTGCTGCGGCGCGCGCATGGGCGGCTGCTTGCCGTTTCTTGAAGTTTTGCCGTTTGCCGCTTCGGGGGCGTTGGGCATTCCGCGGCTTGCCCTTGCGAGGCGTTTTTCGCACCGCTCGAGTTCGCGCTCGTAGTTTTCGAGTTCGGCGTCGAGCTTGTCCCAGTCTTTGACGGCGAGCTCCTCCTTCATTTCCGCGGTGTATTTTTCGCGGAGTTCGCGCTCGATTATGCTTGTGGGCTTGATGCCTTCGCCGCCGAAGCCTATCGCCTTTATCGCGCCTTCAAAGCCCTTCATTTGCGGGCTGCCGGCTTCGACGATAAACGTGGCGTCGGGATATGCGGTTTTGTCGGCGATGGTTTTGACTTTCACTTCGAATGTCTGCGCCGCAGAGATGTGCGCAAGGCATAGGAAAGCCCCGAATATGTATGCTGCGTGTCCCCTCATAATATAAAAGTCTCGATATTCGTATAAAATAAAAAACCCGCATGCAAGAAAAATTTCCGGCACGCGGGTCAACTAAAATTTAGGCACAACGGCGGGGCGGCAATGCGCTGCCGTTAGCAAGCCCACGTGCGCTTTTTGTGGCGATTGGACTTGGAGCGCTTGCTGCGCTTGTGCTTATTCATCTTTAGTCTGCGTTTTTTCTTAAGATTTCCCATAATCGTTTAGTGGATTTTGCGTTGTTTATAAAGTTATAAGAGCTTTTCCTTTTTTTGGGATTTGTAAAGCTTTTTTTTAATCTCTTTTTTTGGGTATGATTTTTACAGTCTGGCCCTTTTTGCCTTTGAGAAATTCCGCGGCTGCGTTTTTGACGTCCTGCAGGGTTATTTCTTTGTAGCCGCTTGCGAAGGTTTCGGCGGTTTTGCGGCGGAGCTCGTCGGCCTGGATTAGCGGCATTGCGCGGTCCGCCCAGTAGGCGTTGGAGCGCAGGGTCTTTTCGATTTGCTTTACTATTGGGAGCCTTGCGCGGTTGAATTCGTCCTCGGTTATGCTGTCGGCGACGCCGGCTGCGGCTTTTTCGATTAGGCTTGCGACTTCGGAATTGAATTCGGGCGCGACTTCGCTTTCGGCGTAAATTATGCCGCTGTCGAAGCCCTGCTTTGAGAGGTTGTAGGCGGCGGGGCTGTAAACTTTGCCCTCCTTTTCGCGGATGTTTTTGCGGATTGCGTCGTTTAGGACTGCCGCAAGAACTGTGGCGGCCCTCATTTTTTTGAGGTCTTTCCTGCCGCATGTTTGCCAGATTTTTATCGCCGCCGAGCGGGCGTCTTTGCTGCTTTCAATCTCGAATGTTTTTTCGGGCTCGGAGGTCGCCTCGAGCTTCTTAAATTCGGAATAGTCGGGGCGGCTTGCCGCGCGCGGGGGCATTGAGCCGAAAAATTTTCCAAGCCATTGCAGCGTTTGAGCCTCGTTGAAATCGCCCGCGATTGAAATTTCCATGTAGGAGTTTTTGAGGATGGGCAGCAGCCATTCTTTTAACTGCTCCATGCCGATTTTCATCGCGTCGCCCTTTTCGGCGAACTTGAACATGTGGTTTTGCTTGTAGAGCCAGTCCTCGAGCTTGAGAGGG
>JAFXRX010000118.1 GCA_017526045.1 Opitutales bacterium | reverse complement strand
GCCTATGGGGGAAGGGAAACAGGGTGCTTGCAAGCGCAGGCTTAATGTCAATCGCTTTTGCGTCCGCGTTCTTCGCAAACGTGGCGTCGGCGCAAAGCCTAAACCAAATCGAGCTTTCCTCGAATTGGCAGATGCAGGATGCAACTGTCATTGAAAAAGAGGCAAAGCAGGACGGCTGGTATCGCCAGGGCTCCTCAAAATTGCCCGAGGAGGGCAGGCAGGTTTCCCGCAACGACTTTCAGCCGAAAAATTGGTACAAGGCCACTGTCCCCGGCACAGTGTTAACGACCCTTGTCAACAACAAGGTGTATCCAGAGCCTCTTTATGACGAAAACAACCGTCCCGAAAAAATTCCGGAGGACCTCTGCCGCAAGGATTGGTGGTATCGCACAACCGTAACCATTCCCGAGGATTTTAAGGACAAGCGCATTTGGCTCAAATTCAACGGCATAAACTACAGCGCGGAAGTTTGGGTGAACGGCAAATTTGTGGGTCCTGTGCAGGGCGCGTTTATCCGCGGCATTTTCGACATCACAAGAAACTATGATGTAAAACCCGGCAAGGAAACGACGATTGCTGTCCGCATTTCCCCACAGCCCACAGTAGGCGTTCCCTCCGAGCACATCATGGGCACGACCGGCGGCCCTTGCGGCGGCGTTGCAAGGCGCGACGGCGCGACTTTCGGCTGCGCTGTCGGCTGGGACTGGCAGTCGGGCATCCGCGACCGCAACAGCGGCATCTGGCACAAAGTTTTCCTTTGCGCGACAGGCCCCGTTATCATAAAAGACCCTTACATCACCACGACTTTGCCCAATTTGCCCAAGCTCGACTTGGCTCATGTAAGCGTTGACGTTCCCGTCCAGAATGTTACCGACTATCCTGTAAAGGGCGTTTTGAAGGGCTCTTTTGGCAATGTAAAATTTGAAAAGGAAATCGAAATTAAGCCTTACCACACCGAAACTGTAAAATTCACCCCGAAGGATTTTCCGCAGCTCGAAGTTAAAAATCCGAAGCTTTGGTGGCCGAACGGCTTGGGCGAGCCCAATCTGCACGAAATGAAGCTCTCCTTCGAAATCAAGAACGAAGTTTCCGACGAAAAGAAGCTCAACTTCGGCATCCGCGAGTTCAAGTATTTTGAAGACGGCTCCCCGAGCGTCGAAAAGGGCTCTCCCAATTTCAAGCTTTCCGTAAACGGCGTAAGAGTGTTTATGAAGGGCGGCAACTGGGGCATTGAAGAGGCTTTAAAGCGCATTGACAAAGACCGCCTCGAAGCCCAGGTAAAACTGCACCGCGACCTCAATTTCAACATGATTAGAAACTGGGGCGGCCAGAGCACATCCGACGAGCTCTTCGAGCTTTGCGACAAATATGGCATGCTCTTCTGGTCGGAATTCTGGCAGTTCAACGACGCAAATCCCGTTTGGACGGGCAACTACATGTCGAATGTAACCGACACGATTTTGCGCTACCGCAACCATCCCTCTCTTGTAATTTGGTGCGCGCGCAACGAGGCGACCCCGCCGAAGTATTTGGACGACATCGTCCGCTACGAGCTTATAAAGCACGACCCCAACCGCCACTACCAGCCCAATTCCGGCGGCCTGTTCGGCTACAATTCGGGCGGCCCGTACGACTGGGTTCCCCCGCTGCAATACTCGCGCTATTTCGAATCTCCGGGCTACAACAAGCGCGAAACGTTCAAGACTGAAATCGGCTCTTTCTCCGTTCCCACAATCGAATCAATCCAGGGAATGTTCCCGAAATCCGAATGGGACGGCATTACCGACTCTTGGGCGGAGCACAACTTCTGCGCGGGCGGCGGCAGAAAGTATCCCGAATTCATGGAAAAACGCTACGGCGCGCCCAAGAACCTTGCGGACTTCGTCCAGAAGGCGCAGCTGATGAACTACGAAACGCACAAGGCGATGTACGAAGGCAGGTTTGCCAGAATGTTCGAACCCGCCGAGGGCGTCTTGTATTGGATGAGCATTCCCTCGCAGCCGAGCTTCGTATGGCAGCTCATCCAGTACGACCTTGAAACAAACGCCTCGTTCTTCGGCGTCAAGAAGGCTTGCGAGCACCAGCACATCCAGTTTACCGAAACTGACGGCGGGCAGCTCCAGGTCATCAACCACACGCAAAAAGACCTTACGGGCGCAAAGGGCAGCATAGCCTTCTACAACTTTGACGGCACCCGCGCGGGCGCATACGATTTCCCCGTAAACGCAAAAGCGCAGTCAAGGACAATCATTGGCAATGTAAAATGGCCGGAAAACCTTTCCGACATCCACTTCCTGAAGCTCGAGCTCAAGAAGGGCAAGGCTGTTATTTCCGACAACTTCTACTGGCGCCACAAAAACGGCAACCCCTCCGACCCGCAGAAGCTGCGCGACTATCCGCTGCTGGACTTGTGCAATTTCAAAGAAATGGCGAATATGCCCAAAGTTACGGTCAAGGCGGAGGCAAAGCTTGGCGCCGCGAAAGGCGGCGAGCAGGTTATCGACCTGCAGCTTTCCAACCCCTCGGAAAACGTGGCTCTTATGATCCACCTGCAAGTCCAGGGCAAGAGCTCCAAGAAGAGAATTTTGCCGGTATCATACTCCGAAAACTACATCTCTCTCGTTCCGGGCGACAAGAAGCTTGTCAAGATTAGCTTTGCAAAAGACTCGCTCAAAAAGGGCGATTCTCCCGTTGTCATGGTTGACGGCTGGAACGTCGCGGTAAAGGAGAGCGACTTGGTAAAGAACAACAAGAACGCAACAGCCTCGAACTGGGAAGACAAGGGCTTTGATTTCAAGCCCCGCCCGCTCGAAGTCCGCAAGGTTGCAAGAATAAACTGCGGCGGCTACAACCGCGGCGAAAACGGCAGGATATTCGAAAAAGACCCGGGCTTCTTGAAAGGCGCAGTCGGCTTCCAGACGCAGGACGCAATTCTTGAAGGCGCAAAGCTTTACAAAGTGGCCCCCGACGGCACTTGGGAAGACCCCAAGCAGTGCGTCCCCGCGGGCAACGCGCTGGGAGACCCCAACATGTACAGAACTGTCCGCTGGGGCAACAGCGAATACACCTCGCTTTTGTCGGGCAAGAAGCAGAAGTACACAGTCGTGCTGCACTTTGCGGAGGCAAGCCGCGACAAGGTTGCAGGCAAGGCTGCCTTCGACGTCAAGGCAAACGGCAAGGTCATCTTGAAGGACTTTGACGTGGCGCGCGCGGCAGGCGGCGTCAACAAGGCGGTTGTTGTGGAAATCAGGAACGTCGAGTCCGACGACAAGGGCTTGATCAAGCTTGAATTCACGGGCGGCGCGAAGCGCAAGGACGGCGAAAGCCGCGACCCGCGCATCAACGGCTACGAAATCATCCCGCAGAAGTAATTCCGCTCATAGCCTAAAAATTTACGGCGAAGAAAATATTTTCTTCGCCGTTTTTTTGCGCCGCTTGGGCGCGGAATTTTTCCGCAAAAAAAGCGGAAACGCCTGTTGGGTTTTCCGCTTTTAATTTTTGGATTGGCTTAAATTTTTTACATCGCGTTTAGGGCGTTGCAGACTTCGTCAATTAAAAATTCGGGCGTGGAAGCCCCCGCCGTAACGCCCACAACTTCGTATTTTTTTATTTTGTTTAAGTCGAGCTCCGCAAGCGTTTCGATATGGAAGCAGGGCAGCCCCGTGCGCTTTGCCACAATCGCAAGCTTCACTGTGTTTGCCGAGTGCCTGCCACCTATGACGATAATTGCCTGCGCGCCCTGGGCGGCGAGAACTGTTACGTCTTTTTGCCGCTCTTTTGTCGCGCCGCAAATCGTGTCGATTACTTCTGTTTTGGGGAAGCGTTTTTTTAGGTAGGCTGCAAGCTGCTGGTAGTCGTCGGGGAACATTGTCGACTGCGAGACCATGCAAATGTTGCCCTCGATGTTCGGCAGTTTGTCGATGTCCTCATTGCATTTTACAACAAAACCCCTGCCTTCGGCGTAGCCCAGAAGCCCGATAACTTCGGGGTGCTTGGGGTCGCCCATGATGATGATTGTGTATCCTTTTTTGGCGTGGCTTTTTATGACGCCTGCAATGCGCCCCACGTCGGGGCAGGTGGCGTCCTTGAAAATTAGCCCCAGGTTTTTGAGGTATTCGCGCCGTTCGGGCGAGACGCCGTGCGCGCGCACAACCAAAACGTCGGCGGAATTTTTGGAATTGGAGATCTCTTCTTTAAGCTCGTTTGAGCTTTGGTAGTCGCCAATTTCCAGAATGCCTTCTTTTTGCAGGCGCTCCATCATCTGGCGGTTGTGGATTAGCGGCCCGTCTGTGTAAACCTTGTTCTTGCCGCATTCGGTGCACTTGCGCGCTATTCCTATCGCGCGCTCCACGCCGAAACAAAACCCCGCGCTTTTTGCCCTTATAACTTTCATTTTTTAAGCCTTTTTTAGGTCGAAACCGTCTTTTTTGTCCAAAATTATCCAGCCCGCCGCCGCCGCCTTGCCGCGAAGCTCGTCGGCGAGGGCATAGTGTTTGGCTTTTTTAGCCTCCCAGCGGGCGTTTGCAATTTCGATTATTTCAGCGGGCGCTTCGGCTTTTTCCTCCGCGGGAGTTTCGAAAATTTTTACGCCGAGGGCGTACAAAATCGCGCCGAGGGCGTCGATGTCCTTTGGCGAGAGCGGCGTGTCCTTGGCTTTTGCAAACGCCGTAAAGATTTCGCCGAGGCAGCGCGGCACGTTGATGTCGTCGCACAAAGTTTCCCAGGCTTTGGCAAACGCGGTGTTTTCAAGCTCCGCGCCCGGGGCGATTTTCTTCAAAAATTCTCCTTCCGAAATTGAAAGGCTTTCAAGAGAAGCCCTCAGATTTTTTTCGAGCTTTGAAATCGCGCTTTTTGCGTCGTCGAGGCCTTTGAAAGTGAAGTTGAGCTGCTGGCGGTAGTGCCCCGAAATGAGCGCGAGGCGTATTTGCGCGGGCGTGTAGCCCTTTTGCAGAAGGTCGTCGAGCCTGAACAGGTTGCCGAGGCTCTTTGACATCTTTTCGCCCTCGACCATCAAATGCGCGCTGTGGAACCAGTGCAGGACGCTTGGCTTTACGCCCGTTGAGCACTCGCTTTGCGCGATTTCGTTTTCGTGGTGCGGGAAGCAGAGGTCGATGCCGCCGCCGTGCAAATCGAATGTGTCGCCGAGATATTTGCGCGACATTGCGGAGCACTCGATGTGCCAGCCCGGCCGCCCTTCGCCCCAGGGCGACTTCCAGAAGTTTTCGCCGTCCTCGGGCTTTCTGCCTTTCCAGAGCGCGAAGTCGGAGACGCTGTCTCTTTCGTATTCGTCGGCGTTGTTGGCATCTCCCGCGGAGTTTGTGGTTTGCGTCGCAAGCGAGGACTGGTCGAGGCCGGAGAGCTTGCCGTAGTCGGGGTCGGTTGAAATTTTAAAGTACACGGAGCCGTCGGAGACAGCGTAGGCGTGGCCTTTTTTTACCAAAGTTTCGACCATTTCGAGCTGCTCTTTGATGTGCTCCGTCGCGCGCGGCTCGACTGTGGGGGGCAGCAGGTTCAGCTTTCCGCAGTCCTCGCGGAATTTGCCTTCCCACTTTTTGGTGAATTCTTTTAGGCTTATGCCAAGCTTTTGGCTCTCTCTAATTGTTTTGTCGTCGACGTCGGTTATGTTGCGCACGTGCCTTACCTTTACGCCCG
>JAFXRX010000117.1 GCA_017526045.1 Opitutales bacterium | reverse complement strand
CGCCTATAACTCCGCCTATAATTTTGCCTATCATCTTTAAAATAAAAAACCGCGCATATTCTTGGGGCATTGCCCGCGTTGTACAATAAAAAACCTAAACATTTTTTTGCCCGCGCGAAAAATTTTGCGCTTTGACATTCTACTTTCTTTACATAATGCTCAATTTGAGTTTTTATAATGCAAAAAGAATGCTGGAATTTTTGAAAATAGAAAATCTCGCGCTGCTGAAATCCGCGCAAATTGAGTTTAAGCGCGGGTTTACGGTTGTCACGGGCGAGACGGGGGCGGGCAAGAGCGTGATGCTCGGCGCGCTTTCGATGCTCGCGGGCAACCGCGCCGGCAGGGAGATTGTTAAATCGGGCGAAGACTGCTGCAGCGTCGAGGCGGTTGTAAACTTCGCAAATTCCGAAAACATCGACGAATTTTTGGCGGAGAGCGGGCTGCCGAAGTGCGAAGACGGCGCGCTTGTGCTGCGCAGAAGCGTCGGCAAAGACAAGGCGGGGCGGTGCTTTGTAAACGGCGCGCTGGCGACGCTTTCAACCCTTCAGCGCCTCGGCGAATTTTGGGTGGACTTCCACGGCCCCGGCGAGCCGCAAAAGCTCTTCTCGGCAAAAAACCAGCTTTCTATGCTCGACGAATTCGCGAAAATTTCGCGGCAAAAGAGCCGCTATCTGGAAATATTTTCGGAAATTTCAGATGCCGAAAAAAGGATTGAAGAGCTGAAGTCGGCAAAGAAAATGTCGCCTGACGAAATCGAGTTTGCGCGCTCGCAGATTGCGAAAATCGACGCCCTCAATTTGAGCGAAGAGGGCGTCGAGGAGCTCGAAAATTCTTACAAGATTATTGAAAATTCCCGCGAGATTATGGAAAAATCCGAGTTCGCTTCCCGGGCTCTTTCGGGCGAGGGCGGGGCGTGCGAGCTTTTGGCCGCCGCGGCGCGCGCAGCCGCCGAGGCCGCGCACCCCGACGCGGGGCAGCTGCGCGGGCGCATAGACGCCGCTTCCATAGAAATTGCCGACATCGCCTCCGAATTTGAAAGGCTTGCGCAAAGCTGCGCGTTTTCGGAGGAGGAGGCGGCGCAAATCCGCGAAAGAATGGACGCGTGGCTCGGCGTGCGCCGCAAGTACGGCCCGGGCGTCGCCGATGTTTTGGCCGCCCGCGAAAGCATGTCCGAAAAAATCGCACTGCAGTCGGACGTGAAAGCCTCCGTCGCGCGCGAGGAAAAGCGCATCGAGGAGGCGAAAGCAAGGCTCGAGCCGGTTGCCGCTGAAATTTTTGAAAAGCGCAAGGCGGCCGCCGCAAATCTTTCAAAAAAAGTCGCCTCTTTGCTTAAAAAAATCGGCTTTAAAAAGCCCGACTTCAAAATTGAAATCGAAAGAAGCGGCGAAATCGGCAAAAGCTGCGGAAGCCTCTGCGAGTTTGAATTTAGCGCGAACCCGGGGCAGCCCGCGCTGCCGCTTGCAAAAATCGCCTCGAGCGGCGAGCTTGCGCGCGTTATGCTTGCAATCAAAACAACTATGGCGGACGCCGACCGGACCGCGCTTTTGGTCTTCGACGAAGTCGACGCAAACGTCGGCGGGGAAATCGGCGCGGAAGTGGGCAGGGAGCTTGCGCATCTTTCGCTCGCGCACCAGGTCTTTTGCGTCACGCACCTGCCGCAGGTTGCGGCGTTCGGCGCGAACCATCTGCTTGTGCAAAAAATCCAGACCGACACCCAAACAAGCGTGAAAATTTCCGAGCTTGGGGCGAATTCAAAGGAGCGGGTTTGCGAGCTTGCAAGAATGCTCGGCGACAGAAATTCGCCGTCCGCAATTGCCCACGCCCGCGAGCTTTTATCTCCTAAAATTTCAAAATAAAAATTTATGGCTTTAGCAAAATCCTCAAAATCCAAAAACTCCTCGCACGCCGAAAAAATCGGCGAAGTTTCGGGGCGCAGGCGCGTTTATGCGGGCATCGCCCTTCTGCTGTTTGCCGTCGTGTTTTTTGTGGCGATGGCGTGCTACGACCCCTCGCAGCAGACTTTCTTTTCGGACGCCGCGCACATTAATTCGACGAGCGCGCCGACGCACAACCTCTGCGGCAAAATCGGGGCGACGTTTTGCAGCGTGTTTATAAACGTATTCGGCGCAAGCACTTGGCTTATTTTGGTGTATGCCGCCTACGTAGGCGTTCTGTGCTTTTTGCGCAGGCAGCGCATGCTGCGCATTGCCACGCTTTTTTTGATGGCGTTTGCGGTCGTTATGCTTTCGGTGCTTGCGACTTTTGTGCAGGACTTTTTGTACGGGCACGAAGACATCAGCGAATATTTCCCCTCGACCTGGGGCGGCAAGACGGGCAATTTCCTCTTTTTGAATGTCGCCTATCCCGCGCTCGACTATTTCGGCAGCGCGATTGTCCTTGTCATTTTGTACACGTTTGCGCTCATAGCCTCGTTTACCGAAAGGCCTCTCGAATTGATTAGGGAGACTTCGATTTTGTTTGCGAAAATTTGCTCGCTTTTGTGGCGCGGGCTGAAGGCTTGCGGGCGGGCAATTGTTTCGCTCTTTAGGCGCGGGCAAAAATCGGGCGATTTGGCGCACCCCGAAAAGAAGCCGCGCGCAAAGAAAGGCGGGCCCGACGAGGACGGGGAAGAAGATGAAGAAGAGTCCGAAAAAGCCCCCAAAAAGCGCGGCAAAAAAGACGACGATGACGACGATGACGACGAAATTTTCGACGCCGAGCTTGGCGACGGCGACATAACTTTGCGCATCTCTTCTGAAGAAGAGCAAATCGAAGGCGAAGAAGAGGAAGACGAAGAGGAAATTCCCGAACCCAAGCCTTCTAAATCCTCGCCGAAAGCCGAAACTCCCGCGCCCGCCGCCACGCTCGACGACGTTTTGGGTGTTGCCGCGGCAAAGCGCCCGCTCGAGGAAGTCGGCGAGGAGATTGCGGCGCCCGCGGCGTCTTCAAAGGGCTTGAAAGTTTCGGTTTTGGAAGAGGAAAAATACGTTGCGCCGAAGCAGAAGCAAAAGAAGGGCGACTATGTTTTCCCGTCGGTCGATTTGCTTAACCCGCCGCAGAAAAAGGAAGATTTGCAAACCGAGGACTACGAGGCGCGCATGCAGCAAATCATAAACACCCTCGACGAATTTAAAATCGGCGTTACGCCCTCCGAGGCATTTGCGGGCCCCGTTATTACCCGCTACGAAGTCAAGCCCAATGCGGGCGTTCGCGTAAACCGCATAATCGGCGCGGAAGACGACTTGGCAATCGGGCTGAAAGTCGCGCACGTGCGCGTTTCCACGACAAGCCGCGGCACTGTCGGCATCGAAGTGCCAAACCTCGTCCGCCAAAACGTCTGCATGCGCGAAATCATAGAGTCCAAAGAATGGAACGAGAGCAAGGCCGCCATTCCCGTCGTCCTGGGCAAGGACGTTTCGGGCAAGCCCGTCGTTCTGGACTTGGCCAAAATGCCCCACGCGCTAATCGCGGGCTCGACGGGCAGCGGCAAGAGCGTCTGCATAAACGTAATCGTGGCCTCGCTGCTTTACAAGTGCACGCCCGAGGACTTGAGATTTGTGATGGTCGACCCGAAAGTCGTCGAGCTTCAAGTGTACAACGCCCTGCCGCACATGCTTGTGCCCGTGGTTACCGACCCCAAAAAAGTGCCGACTGCGCTCAACTGGCTCGTAAAGGAAATGATGAAGCGCTACAAAATTTTCGAAAAAGTCGGCGTAAAAAACATCATCGGCTTCAACGGCAAAATTTTGAAGGACAAAGAGGAGCAGGAAAAGGCCAAGGAGCTCGAGGCGATGCAGACCCCCGAAGAGCGCGTCATGAGCCTCAATGCAATCGAAAACGACGTCGCCGAGGACGACGGCGAGGAAATCGAAATCCCCAAAAAGAAAATGCCCTACATCGTCTGCATTATCGACGAGCTTGCGGATATGATGCAGGTTGTCGGCAAGGATGTCGAGGGCGCCATTGGCCGCCTGACGCAGCTTGCGCGCGCCGCTGGCATCCACCTGCTTGTGGCGACGCAGCGCCCGTCGGTAGACGTCGTTACGGGGCTTATAAAGTCGAACCTTCCAACGCGCATAGGCTTTAGGGTCGCCTCCGCGGTTGACAGCCGCACGATTTTGGACTCGAAGGGCGCGGAAACTCTCATCGGCTGGGGCGACATGCTTTTCGTCCCGCCCGGCACTTCCGACTTGATTAGAGCCCAGGGCGCGTTCTTAAACGATTCGGAAATTCAGGCGATTGTAGATGCCGTCGCCAAAAACGGCGATCCCGAATTTGAAAGCGCGATGCAGGACGAGCTTGACGCGGCGGGCGACGGGGCGTTCGGCGTCGAGGGCGAGTGGGACGACGAGCTTACTCCGCAGGCGTTCAAAGTTATCAAGGAGGCCAAGAGGGCGAGCACTTCGTTTATTCAGCGCAAGCTGCGCATTGGCTACAACCGCGCGGCTTCGATTATGGATGAGTTGGAGGACAAGGGCTTTGTGGGCCCGGATAACGGACCCAGCTCCCCCCGCGAAATCCTGCGATGAAAAAGCGGGGAGGAACGGGGAAAAAAGCATTTTTTTCAAAAATGGAATATAGAGCGGCTTCGCCGCGACCGTAAAAGAAGTTTGTTTTTTCTTTCCCTTGCGCTCCATGTCGGTTTTGCTCAGGGGGCAGTACTTAGTTGTACTCGCATTTGCATTCGCAAATGTCTCGGCACTCGCTTGCGCTCGGCTCTTTTTGCTTGCGCAAAAAGCTACCCACGCAAAGCGTGGTCAGCACCCCATTCGCAAAACGCAACAAAAAGGGCTCCCAAAAATGTTTTTAAAAAAAACTTTTTGGGAAAATATTCATCGGGCATCCTCCCCGCTTTTTCCAAGCATACACAACCTTCCAATCTTCCCCGCAAAGACCATACACAACCTTTCCAGACGCTCACGTGGGAGAAAGACAGAATTCCAAAATGAATAAGGGAATTCTTTTTTAAATTAGAGCGGCTTTGCCGCATACTAAAAAAATTTTTCTTCTCTATTTTTTCGGACTTATTTTTCGTTAAATTTCTGGCAGGGAGCGCATGGCTCCCGTCCCCATAATTAATTTTTCTTAAAGGATTTATATTGTCCCATTACGTTGAGGGAGACGTCGCCGCCGAACCAGATGACGTTTGCGCGCATTCTTTCTTCGGCGGGCAGGCGCGGCATTTTATTGCTGTCAAACACAACTATCATCTTGTCCGCCTTCTCAAAATAGATAAATGCCCCCATGCTTTTTTGCGGCGTCTCAAGCTGCGCGTCGGGCTTGGCTTTGTCGAAAATTTGCGGCATTTCCGCCTCCTTTGTCGGCAGGGCGAATGTCAAAATTTGCGGGGCTGCCTTTTGTTCGGGCTCTTTATTTTTCGCGGCGGCTTTGCCTTGCGGCGAATTTGAATCGACAACTATCGAGCCGTTTGCAAGCGGCGTAAACACCCGCAAAATCGGCGCGTCTTCAAAGCCCGTTATTTTGTGGCGGCGCATAAAAGAGCCGTCGAGCTTCACAGGCGCGCGCCCGATTTGCTTGCCGTTTAAGTAGACGTTTGCGTTTGCGGGGAAAGTGTCGATTGTAAAAGTCCGCGCGCCCCCGTTGTCGAGGCTGTATGCCACAAGCGCAATCATAATCGAAACCACTGCCAAAATCGCAAACGTGTAGTTTAGCCCTTTATGCTCCATAAGTCCTTTAAAATGTCTGTTGGCGGAATTTTATATTGCGCTATTATCCCCCAAAAACGCGCTCCGGTCAAGATTTATGAATATTTTGTCCGCCGAAATTTGCGGGGGCGCAAAATTGCGGTTTTGTCGCAAAAACTTACAATTTTGTAAGATTTGGCAACTTTTTTGTTCTTTCAAAAAAAAATTTTTTGACTATGGGAGAAGTATAAAAAAAGCTTTTTCCCCATCAAATGCAGAATTTGTAAAAATTAAACTGAAAGAAAAAACTATGAACAGCTATGTAGCAAGAGTCTTGGAAGACTTGAACAAAAAGCAACCCTGGGAAAAGGAATTTCTGCAAGCGGCGGAAGAAGTACTTTCCTCATTGAGCCTCATCCTTGAAAAGGACAAGAAATACGAGGAAAACAAGGTTCTCGAAAGAATGGTGGTTCCCGAAAGAATCATCCTCTTCCAGGTTCCCTGGTTCGACGACAAGGGCGAGCTGCAGATCAACCAAGGCTACCGCGTCCAGTTCAACAGCGCGATCGGCCCCTACAAGGGCGGCTTGCGCTTCCACCCGTCCGTAAATTTGGGCATCCTCAAATTCTTGGGCTTTGAGCAGGTATTTAAAAATTCGCTAACAACCCTGCCCATGGGCGGCGGCAAAGGCGGCTCCAACTTCGACCCCAAGGGCAAGTCCGACAATGAAGTGCGCTCTTTCTGCCGCAGCTTCATGACCGAGCTCTACCGCCACATCGGCGAAAATGTCGACGTTCCCGCGGGCGACATCGGCGTCGGCGGCCGCGAAATCGGCTTCCTCTTCGGCCAGTACAAGAGGATTGTGGACTCTTACGACAGCGTCCTGACAGGCAAGGGCTTGGCGTGGGGCGGCTCTCTCATCAGGCCCGAAGCTACGGGCTATGGCAACGTATATTTCTGCCAGGAAATGCTCGCCACCAAGAACGACGGCCTCGACGGCAAGCGCGTATTGGTTTCGGGCTCGGGCAACGTCGCGCAGTACACTGTCGAAAAGCTCATCCAAAACGGCGCGAAGGTTCTTTCGATGTCCGACTCCAACGGCGTAGTAATCGACGAGGAAGGCTTCAACGCCGAAAAGCTCGCTTATGTAATGGAGCTTAAGAATGTAAAGCGCGGCAGAATGAGCGAGTACGTAAAGCAGTTCAAGAACGCAAAGTACATCGAAGGCAAGCGCCCGTGGGGCTTGGTAAAAGCCGACATCGCAATGCCCTCGGCAACCCAGAACGAAATCGAGCTCGCCGACGCAAAGGCTCTTCTTGCAAACGGCTGCATGTGCGTCTCCGAAGGCGCGAACATGCCCTCGACAAACGAGGCCATCAAGCTCTATGTCGAAGCCGGCATCCACTACGGCCCCGCTAAGGCCGCGAACGCGGGCGGCGTTGCGACATCCGGCCTGGAAATGTCGCAGAACGCAATTCGCCTGAGTTGGACGCGCGAAGAAGTCGACGCCAAGCTGCACAACATCATGCGCTCAATCCACCAGAACGCTGCTGCCGCGGCTGAGGAAGTCGGCACTCCGGGCAACCTCGTAAACGGCGCGAATATCGCGGGCTTCAAGAAGGTTGCCGACGCGATGATTGCGCAGAACGTTTAATAAAAAACCGCAAAATTTTCGAAGCGGGCGCGGGTGCAAAATCCGCGCCCCTTTTGTTTTTCCGGCGCAAAATAAAGTGTTGATAATTTTGAAATTATCCGAATAAATATATGGGCTTTTCCAAATAAAAATTATGAAAGACGAAGAGACATTTGTCTGGTTTATGATACTTTTGTGCATGCTTGCGCTTTCGCTCGTGCCGAATTTGTATTATATTTTCAAGAGCAAGGACGATTTTTATTCAGACTACCGCAACACAATCGACATCGGCCGCAAGGACTTTGAGCGCCGCTACAAAAGAAACCGCATAATTTGGGCGGTTGTCCCGTTTTTGATTTTGATTTTAATGGCTATAGTCAATTTCTTCAGGTAAAATGGCTGCGGGCAAAAATCGGGAAAATTTTTGGGTGAGCCTGGGCGTAAACATCGTTTTGCCCACGCTGATTTTGATGAAGGCGCAGAAGTGGCTTGCCGCTCTGGGCTGGATTGAAGAGGGGCAGGCGCGCCCGGTTTATTTCTTTTTGGCGGCTCTTGCGCTGCCTCTTTTTTACGGCGTTTGCGACCTTTTCAAAAGGCGCAAGCTCAATCTGTTTTCGGCGTTCGGCATTTTGAACGTTTTGCTTACGGGCACAATCGGGCTTTTCGAGCTTTCGCGCGAATGGATAATCGCAAAAGAGGCGGGCATCCCCGCGCTGCTCGGGCTTGCGGTTCTTGTTTCGGCTTATACTTCTAAGCCGCTTGCAAGGGTATTGATTTACAACGACGCGCTTTTGGACACGCAAAAAGTCGCGGCGGCTCTCGAAGAAAGGGGCAACTCGCAAAAATTCGACGCCGCTTTGAAGGCCTCGACCATTCTTGTCTCGCTTTCGTTTTTCGCAAGCGGGGCAATCCAGTTTTTCCTCGCGCGCATGATTTACACGCAGGGCGCGACGCCCGAGGAGTTCAACTCTCAGGTCGGGCAGATGACCTGGATTTCGTACATCGCGGTGCTTCTGCCCTGCATGCTCATTACCATCGCCGCCTTTGTAAAAATTATAAACGCCATAAAAAACCTTGCGGGCATGGAGTTCGAAGAGGCTCTTTCCGCCGAGCTGCGCGAAAAGCAAAAATAGGCGTTTTTGCCCCCGCGTTTGAATGCTTGACTATTTCGCAAATCGCGATTGAATTACTGCGATATATTTTTTCAAAAAAACATCCACAAAAAAACAGACATGAAAAACTACGTATTTTCCTCCGAGTCGGTCGGCGAAGGCCACCCCGACAAAGTCGCCGATTATATCTCCGACAGCATCTTGGACGCGTGCCTTGCACAGGACAAATTCAGCCGCGTGGCGTGCGAAACAATGGTGAAGAGCAACTGCGTTGTAATCGCCGGCGAAATCACGACCAAGGCGAAGCTCGACTACGAGAAAATCGTGCGCGGGGCGATACGCGAAATCGGCTATGTGAATGACGACGACGTTTTCCACGCCGACAAAGTTTTTCTGACAAATCTTTTGACAAGGCAGTCGCCCGACATCGCGCAGGGCGTCGACGCCCGCAAGGCGAAGGGCAAGAAGGGCGCCGAGCAGGGCGCGGGCGACCAGGGCATCAT
>JAFXRX010000116.1 GCA_017526045.1 Opitutales bacterium | reverse complement strand
TTCAAGACCTGCGCGGAAAATAGCGGCTTGCCGTCGGAGTGGTCGATGATGTCCGCGGACACGCCGAATGTGCGTTTCTTTTGCGAGTTGTTTTTTACTGTCAGCTCGAACGACGCGCCGTCGAGCGCGGGTTTTATAAACGCGTCCTGAATTTTCAAATTGTCGGTAACGACAAGCTTGACGGGCTGCCAGATGCCCGCGGGGTTGTCGCCGTAAAAGCAGTGCGGGATGTCGGTTAGAACTTCCTGGTTTGCCTGCTTGTCGTCCTTGTTTTCCTCGGCTTCCTTGCGGACAGACGAGTAGTAGTTTTCCATGGCGTCACTGGTCTGCGCGGCCGCGCCCTTGATGTCGCGGATTACGTTTACGACAATCAGGTTTTTGCCGGGCTTTAATTTGCCCGTAGCATTTACGCTGAATTCGCCGAACATGCCGACGTGCGAGCCAGCCAATTCGCCGTTTATGTAAACGTCGGCGACTTTCGAGACCGCGTCGAAATGCAATTCGAGATGCTTGCCCTCAATGTCTTTTGGCAAGTCAATCCATTGGCGATACCAGGCCGCGCCCGTGCTTCTGTAATTGAACGTGTAGTTTTCGCAGCGGTCGGATTCGGACTGGTAGTACCTGTCGGATACGCCCTTTGCCTCGTGGCCGTTTGCCGCCTTCATGGTTTCGCCGTGCAGCCAGATGCGGATGGGGTTCCAGAAGCTCGGCACCTGCATTACATGCCAGTTTTTGTCGTCCGTGGAGGCGGAAATTGCCTTTGCCTTGTCTTTGAGCTCATATTCGGGCATGAAAAGCCAATCGCCGTCGAGGGAAATTTCAGTGCGCCCCTCGTTGATTTGGGCAAGCTTCTTGCCCGCGTATTTTGCGCGCTCCGCCTTGCGCTTTTGCTCCTTCTGCTCGTCGGTCAATTTCCGGACAAATTCCTCCTTTTTGACGCCATCAAAGGCATTGTCGGCAAGCGGGGTGATTTCGAGGTCGTCAAATTCCGTATTTATCCAGCTGCCGCCCAAAGTTACGCCGCCCGAGGGCGCGAGGGACGAATTTGTGTCGACGACGTCTATTCTCGGGATTTTTTCGTCGTTTAAAAATACGCGGATGCGGCTGCCGCAGACGTCGACTTTCACCTTGTACCACTGCCCGGCTTCGGGGTGGAAGCGCAGGGGGCGCGTCGCCAAAAATTCGTCGGTGCCCATGTAGCCCAGGCGCATGAGATAAATCTGGTCGAGAAGCCCGCCCTTGATGCCGACGACGTACCTGTCAAAGCGGTTGTTGTTCCTAAAGCCCGCCCAGATTTGCACTTGCTCGGCGTCCTTCGGGGCGCGGGCGCGGAACGAGAACGAATAATTTTTGAGGGACGGGTCGCCGAAGCAGGCGTAACTGTCCTTTGAAAAAAGAGAGCCGTTTACGATTTTTGTTTCGCCGCGCCCGACGGTCTCCAATTTCGTTTTGGAGTTTGAAAAGTCGTTTTTGTAGGCGCCCTGCGCGCCGAACGAAAGCAT
>JAFXRX010000115.1 GCA_017526045.1 Opitutales bacterium | reverse complement strand
TTTCTGCGGGCTGTGCCAAGAAGTCTGCCCCGAGCAGGCAATCGTCTTGCAGAAGGAATTTTCAATAACTTCTTATGACAGGAAGTCTATGGTAAGAAACAAGGCGGCTCTCTACGAAAAAGGCGGAGTGCTGCCGGATAAAATCATGAAATGGCGCCGCGTCAAAAACGCCGCCGAAAAATCGGGGAGGGCGCAGTAATGGAAAATGTCGTCTATGCAATTTTTTGCGCGCTGGCTCTTGGCGGCGCGCTGGGCGTTTTAATAAGCAAAAGCTACATAAACGCCGTTATGTCGATGCTCTGCGCAATGGTGGGCATGGCGGGGCTTTTGTTTATGATGCAGGCTTTCCTGCTTGCGTTTGTGATGCTGCTGGTGTACGCGGGGGCTGTCATGGTGCTCTTTGTGTTCACCATAATGCTTGCGGGCGGCGAGAGGGAAAATTCCGGCGGGAAGCGCAGGGCTTGCGCGGCTGCTTTGTGGCTTTTGATGTCGGCGGTTGCCGCTTATTTTGCGCTGCACTGCCCGCAGCTAAATTCCGCTTTGGAGGACGGAATTTGCGAGCTTGCCGTCTCCAAATTCTACGGCGTGTGGCTCTTTACAAAATACATACTGCTTTTTGAAATGGCCGGGGCGGTTTTGCTTGTCGCAATGACCGGCATAATCGCCGTTGCAAAAGACCCGAACCCCGAGCGCCCGAAACGCGAAATGCTCTAAGGAGTGGCTATTATGGAAAATATCAACGAATTTTTAATCCCGTCGCTTCTAATATTTTTTGCGGGGCTTGCGGGGATAATTCTGAAAAAGAATTTGCTTTTGGTTTTGATGTGCATGGAGCTGATGCTCTGCGGGGCGATGCTTGCGCTTTGCTCTTTCGCCGCGGCTTACGGCGACGTCGAGGGGGCAGTTTTTGCATTCTTTGTAATGGCGATAGCCGCCGCCGAAGTCGCGCTGGCTTTGGCTGTCGTTGTCCAGTTCTTTAAACTCAGGCGTTCGGTCAGCGCGGACGACGCCGACACTCTCGAGGGGGAATAATTTATGTTTTCTTCGATTTTTTCAGGCGGAATTTCAAACATGTGGCTGCTGCTTTTAATGCCGCTTTGCGCTTCGGCTTTCAGCGCGTTTTTCCTGCGCAAGTCGAAATGGGGCGCGGCTGTTTTGTCGATAGCCTCCGCGACCGCGGCTCTTGCAATCGCGATGTCTGCATTGCTCAATCCCGAAAGCAAATCCTGCGCCGATGTCGAAATTTTCAGCCTCGGCGGATTGAGGCTCTCGTTCGGGCTTTTGCTTGACGACATCTCGAAAAATATGATGTTTGTCGTCTGCTTTGTCGGCTGGCTTATCCACATTTTCAGCGTGGGCTACATGAGCCACGACCCCGCCAAGGGCAGGTTTTTCGCGGGGCTTAGCTTCTTTATGTTTTCGATGTCGGGCATAATGCTTGCCGACAATCTTTTTATGATGTTCGTATTCTGGGAATTTGTCGGGTTTAGCTCCTACATGCTAATCGCGCATTACGCGGATACGGAATACTCGAAGATGGCGTCCAAGAAGGCGTTTATCGCAAACAGGGTGGGCGACTTCGGCTTTTTGCTCGGCATAATTTGGTGCTACAATATTTTCGGCTCGACCGATTTTTGCGTGATTGAAGCCGCGCTGAAAGCAAACCCCGCGCTTGCGATAACCCCGCTTGCGCTGCTTTTAATTTGCGGATTCTTGGGAAAGTCCGCGCAATTCCCGCTGCAAGTTTGGCTTACCGACGCGATGGCGGGCCCGACGCCCGTTTCGGCTCTAATCCATGCCGCGACAATGGTTGCAGCGGGCGTATTTATGACGGTGCGACTCGGGGTAATCGGGCTTTTGACGCCGGCGGCCTCCGCGTTTATGGTGTTCATATGCTCGGCTATGGCGATGTGCGCGGGCTTCTGGGCTCTCGGGCAGCGCGACATCAAAAAGACTTTGGCGTATTCGACGCTCGCGCACCTGGGGCTTATGGGCGTCGCAGTGGGGCTTGGCGCGTACGGAATTGCGATGATGCACCTTACAATGCACGCGTTTTTCAAGGCGTGTTTGTTCCTCGTCGCGGGCTCTGTAATTTACGCGTGCCGCCACGAGCAGGATATGTTCAAGATGGGCGGGCTTGCAAAGAAGATGCCAAT
>JAFXRX010000114.1 GCA_017526045.1 Opitutales bacterium | reverse complement strand
GATTTCCGACAAGGCTTCCGTATACGTAAAGGGCTTGAGAGACTTCGGCAACGGCGCGCAGCGTCAGAATTCTTTGAGCACAGGTGTTGACGCCGGCATAAACTACGAATTGTCCTCTTTCATCAAGAGCTATGCGTTCGGCGGCTACAGGTACACAGACTACATCAACTCTCCGGTTGGCCGCAAGGACGACAAGCTGTTTGCAGGCGTAGGCATTTCCTATTCCCCGGTAAAATGGGCGAGCCTGTCGTTGGCATACACTTATTACGACAATTCTTCGAATGTCGATTCGGCGTCCTACATGGCGCACCGCGCAACGGCAACTTTCTCCATCAAGTACTAATTTGATGTTCATTTGCAAAAAAACCGCGGCTTTACGGCTGCGGTTTTTTTATTGCCCAATTTCTTGGGGAGGGGCGCGGCTTGCGTACTTCAGGCTTTTGGCGCGGATTTTGCCCGAAAAAATTTTTGCGGAAATTTTACTTTTTGCGTAGGCGTTTGCGCAGGCTCCTTGCGGGTATAGACAACGCTTCGCGGTATTTTGCAATCGTGCGGCGCGCGATTTTTATGCCGTTTTGCTCGAGAAGGTCGGCTATTTCGGAGTCGGAGTAGGGGTCTTGCGGATTTTCCGAGGCTATGATTTTTTTGATTTCGCTTTTGACTGCCGTGCTCGAAACTTCCTTGTCGTTTTGCGAGTATCCCGACGAAAAGAAGTAGCGCAGCGGCAGCAGTTTCGAGCCTGTTTTTGCGTATTTTTCGGCGACTGCGCGGCTAATTGTGGTGTGGTGCAGCCCGAGCTTTTCGGCGAGGCTCTGCATTGTAAGCGGCTTCAAATGGGCTTCGCCTTTTTCGAAAAAGTCGAGCTGCGCCTCCAAAATGCAGTTCGCGATTTTAAGCAGGGTCGACTGCCTGTTTTCGATTGCCTCGATTATGTTTTTTGCGTCGTTTAGCTTTGTTTTGATGTAGGTTTTATCCTCTTTTTTTGAAATTTCGCCCTTTGCGATTTTTTGGCGGTATGCGTCGTTTATGCGCAGGCGGGGCAGGTATTCTTTGGTTAGGCGGGCTTGCCAAACGCCGCCGATTTTTTCGAATACGACGTCGGGCAAAATTGTTTTTGCGGCTTCGCTTCGGAAATTTTTTGCAGGCGAGGGGTCGAGGGCCGAAATTTCGGCGATTGCCTCCTCCACCTCTTCGGGTTCGGCGTCGAGGGCGTTTGCGATGTCGAAAATTCTGCGCTTTTGCAGCTTGTCGGCGCAGGTTTCGAGAATTTTGCATGCGAGAGAATTTTGCATGCCCTTTTGGCGCAGCTGGATTAAAAAGCACTCGCGCCAGCTGCGCGCGCCGACGCCCGCGGGCTCGCAGGTCTGCATGAATTCAAGGGCGGCTTCGAGGTCGGATTTTTTCAGACCCGCCTCCTTGCCCTCTTCAAGCGCGCCCTCTTCCAGATAGCCGCGCTCGTCGAGGCGGTTGAGCAAAAACGAGAACGCGCGCAAAACGTTCGCGTCGCTTATTTCCACGGCCGCCTGGCTTATCATGTGCTCTTCGAAAGACTCGCCTTGGGTTTGCAGGCTCATCATATAGTCGCGCAGCTCCTGCGGGGCGGAGTTCCCCGAAGAGGCGGGGGCGTCCTGAAATTCGTCAAGAGAGACGGTGTCGGGGTCGGACTTTACCTCTTCGAGCATCGGGTTTGACTCAAGCTCCTGCTTTACAATCTGCTGCAGCCCGAGCGCGGAGGCTTGCAGAATTTTAAGCCCCTGGTACATTTTAAGCGTCGGAATTTGCGCCTGCTTTAGAGTTATGTTTTGCCCGATTTCCATTTACAGACAAATTTAATCGCATCTTCCCGCGATTTTTTCAATTTTAATTTTGCGCAGATTTGTTGACAACTTTTCGCAAGTAGGCTCTTATTTAGCCCATGGTTTCCAAAATTAAAAAGCCCGAGAT
>JAFXRX010000113.1 GCA_017526045.1 Opitutales bacterium | reverse complement strand
TTTGCTACGCCCTCTTGTATTCGGCGTCGATAAATTTTGCAAATTCGCCGATTTTTGCGGCGTAGACCGCGGCGTTTTCGGCAATGGGCTCGACTGTTTTGGAGGAGTCGCACTTGCAGAATTTTTCGGCGAGCTCAGACCAGCCAAAGCCGCCGCTTGCGTTTGCAGCGCGGAGAGCCGCGCCCAAAGCCGCGGAGTTGCCGACTTTCATTCTTTCGATTGTGGCGTTGAATACGTCGGCGGCCACTCTTGCCATGCCGTCGCTTTTGCTCGCGCCGCCGGTAAGGCGGATGCGCGAGGGCTTGGAGCTCATCCAGTCGGAGCGCAGCTTCATGTTCATAAACTGACCCTCGACAAGGGCGCGGACAGCCGAGGCCTTGTCTTTGAGGCTTTCGAAGTCCGCCGAGCCTTTGAGGCGCGGAGCGGAGGAGTTTACGCGCGGGGCGATTTCGTCGCCGTAGAAGGGGATGAACATATTGCCCTCGCAGCCGACTTTCGTTTCGGCAAACGAAGTTTTGTCAAAGAAAGTCCAGTCGACGCCCAAGTCCGCCTTGAGGTGCTCGCGGGCAAGGGAGCCGTTTCTAAAGCAGATGAGGCTCATAAAGCCGCCCGCGGGATTGCCGAAGACGTGCCCGCACATGTCGGGGTCGGTTGCAAGGTCTTTCATGGACGCAAAGAAAGTGTCGCTTGTGCCGAGACTGATTGCCGCTGTCGCGTCCGCCATCGCGCCAACGCCGACGAGGCTCGAGGGGTTGTCGCCCGTAAATAAAACTACGTCGGTTTCTGCGTTGAAGCCGTACTTTTTAACAAAATATTTTGAAATTTTGCCGCCGATATTCGCGCTCGCCTTAACCTGCGGGAGCTTTTGCGCCAAATCGGGCGCGAGGAAGGCGACAATTTTTTCGTCCCAATTCAAAGTTGAGAGGTTGAGCATGTTCATGCCCGCGCCGTCGCCGAAATCAATGGCGCAGTCCTGCCCCGCCAAGACGGAGCAAAGGTAGGAGCTGACGAGGTGTATGCGCGCGGTGTTTGCGTAATTTTGCGGCTCCTGCTTGGCAAATTTGCGGATTTGCGAACCCGTGAAGCGCTCGATTGCGCCGCTGCCCGTTATGCGCGAGAGCTCCGCGTTGCCGCCCAAAGCCTCCGCCATTTCGCGGCATTCCCGCGTAGTGGAAGTGTCCATCCAGATTGGCGAAGTCGCGCGGCTCAGCGCGGGCTTGAGCTGCTCTGCCAAAGTTTTGGAGGCGTCCAAATTTTTTACGGCGTCGAAAAATTTTGAATTGAGATACACGCTGCCGTGCTGCTGCCCCGAGCCCGAAATCGCCGCGACAGAGCCAAAGTCGAAACCCTCATTTTTCATTAAGGAAAAGAGCAAGTCCAAAGATTCCACCCACATCATCGGGTCGGCGTGCACGACGGAGGCGTCGGCGTTTTTCAGGTAGCCCGACGGCGAATTGTACTGCGGCATGTCCGCGCCGAAATTTACGTTCTTTGAGTACACAACGCTGCCGCTTTGCGCGTCGATTGCCAGAGCCGACATCGACTGCGTGCTCGCGTCCAAACCTAAGTATATTTTTGCCATAATAGTTGAGATATTTTTGGTTTAAAAAAAATTACGTCGCAAATTATTGCAAAAGAGCCCTATTTGTACAACCAAAAATTCCTGCTTTTTTCCTGAAAATTTTTGGCCTCTGCAGCCCATTTTGCCATGAACGCCCCGACGTTCGCGTTCGCGCCCTTGCGGGAAATTTCAAACCACCACTGCTTTGAGCCGACGTGCTTGTTGTACAAAAGCGCATTGCTTTCGCTTGCGCGCGCGAAGGGGTTCTGCCGCGAAAATTCACATGCAAGCTTCATCATGTAAAAGCTAAGCTCCGTCGGGCGCAGCAGCTCGAAGTCTGTTATGTAAACGTAAACGCCCTCCTGCCCGAGATTGTTTTTTGCGACTTTGAAATCGAGCCCGCGGATACTGCAGGCTTTTAGCCTTTGGCAAATTTCGCGCGCGCTTTTGCCCTTGTAGGTCAAAAACCTGAAGGGGTAATTCGAGCCGTAGCCGTGCTGGAAATCGCCAATCTGCGCGCCGAGGCCTGTCATCGAATAGCCGAATGCGGCGGCTGAAGTCGGGATTGCGGGGCTTGTTGCAACCCACTTTAAGCCCGTGTCGCCCCAGAGCATATCGCGCCGCCAGCCCGACATTTTTATAATGCACAGCCTGCCGCTCTTGCGGACTTTTTCGGGAATTGCAAGCCAGCCCTCGGAGCCCTTCGCCATCGCCGCGATTTCCCCGATTGTAAGCCCGTGGACGTACGGGGCGGGAAACATTCCGACGTAGCTTTTAAATTCCATGTCGAGCATGGGCCCGTCAACTTTCAAGCCGCCAAGGGGATTGGGCCTGTCCAAAATTACGACTTCCTTGCCCGCCTCGAAGCACGCCGACATGGCAAGGAGCATGCAGCTTGTATAAGTGTACGAGCGCGCGCCGACGTCCTGCAAATCGACGACAAGAACGTCGATTTTATTAAGCATTTGCGCAGTCGGCTTGCGGTGCTTGCCGTACAGCGAAAATACGGGCAGCCCGGTGCGGCGGTCGATTTTGTCCAAAACGGGCACTTCCGCCTTTTCGTCGCCGTAAATGCCGTGCTCGGGGCCGAAAAGCGCGGTTAAATTGACGCCCTGCGCGCGCCTTAAAACGTCTATTGTTGAAGTTCCGAACCTGTTGACGCCCGCGGGGTTTGTCAGAAGCCCCACCCTCTTGCCTTTGAGCGGCTCAAAGCCCATGCGCTCCAAAACGTCTATTCCAAGCAGAACTTGGGGCGAAGCCTCCCCGCCCGAATGGGGGAAATGGATTGCCCGCTGCGCTGCCCGCGGCGGCAGAGTTTGCTTAACCGCGCTCGCAAGCGGCGCGCAAAAAAACGCGAATGCAAAAAACAGTCTTAAAAAAATCCGTGCCATGGAAAAAGTCTTCCAAAAAAAGATAAAATAAATTTTTACTTTTTTACAGAATCCGAGGCGCGGTTGGCAAGCAAAAGATAAAGCCAAGTGTTTATCAAGGCGCAAACGAGCGCGATTATCGCCCCGCCGAAAAGCACGGAAGAGGCGACGTGCGCCAAAATCTCGAAGCTCGAAAGCCCCTTCAAGGTCTGCCAAAAGCCCAATTCCGAAA
>JAFXRX010000112.1 GCA_017526045.1 Opitutales bacterium | reverse complement strand
GGTTTTTTTGAAAAAAAACGCAAAATTTTTTTGTGTTGCAAAAATTGAAATTTGCAAATTTTTTTAATGGAAGATGGATATAAAAGTTTCAGTTTCGGATTGGGGCGCACACGAGCTTCTGGACAGCGGCGAAAAGTTGAAGCTCGAACGCTTCGGGGATGCCGTCGTGATAAGGAGCGAGCCCAAGGCGTGGTGGGCGAAGTCGCGCCCGGAGCTTTGGAAAACCGCCCACGCGCGGTATCTCGACGACGACAAAAAAAATTCGCGCTGGCTCTTTTACAAGAAAATAAACGCGCCCGTTTTGGACTTCAAGGGCGTGAAATTCGCCGCAAAATTCATGGACGGCTCAAAGCATTTGGGCGTTTTCCCCGAGCAGTCGCCGCACTGGGATTTTATAGCAAATGCCGCGAAGGGCAGGCAAAACCCGAAGCTTTTGAATTTGTTCGGGTACACGGGCGCGGCTACCCTTGTCGCCGCAAAAAACGGCTGGCTTGCAACGCATGTGGACGCCTCTAAGCCCTCTGTGGACTGGGCCCGCAACAACCAGAGGCTCAGCGGCTTGGAGGAAAAGCCCATCAGATGGATTGTCGACGACGCCCTGAAATTCGCCCAGCGCGAAGCCCGCAGAGGCTCGAAGTACGACGCGATTGTCCTCGACCCTCCCGCTTTCGGCAGGGGGCCCAAAAACGAGCTTTGGAAGCTCGAAAAAATGCTGCCCCAGCTCTTGCAGGCGTGCCAAAACATTCTTTCAGACAATCCGCTGTTTGTGATGATGACTTTGTATTCCATTGAGGCTTCGGCTCTTATGGCAAAGAATATGCTTGAAAGCTTCTTCCCGCGGCTGAAAACAGAGTGCGGGGAGCTCGCGCTAAGGGGAAATCCGATGCCGCTGCCGCTTTCGATTTGGGCGGTCGCGTCCGCAAAATAATTTTATTGCGCCGGCTTTTGCCCGAAAATTGGCTCAATCGAGTGAGCTTTGCCCAAATTTCGCAAAAAAATGGCAAGATTTTTCAAAAAATGTTGCATATTTTAAGCAATATGCAACAATTTTTACGCTTTTTATATTACTTAAAAAAGACGACAATGAACAACACACAATCAAAAAAATACGATTTTTCCGCCTACGAGCCCAAGAGGGAGTATCTGGTCGCGGCTCTGCAGGACGTGCAGGATAGCGAAGGGTATATATCCGAAGACGCGGTAAAACAGCTTTCAGAATATTTTGGAATTTCAAGAAGCGACATTTATTCGGTTGTCAGCTTCTATGCGCAGTTTAAATTTAAAAAGCCGGGCAGGCACATCATAAAAGTCTGCAAGGGGACAGCCTGCCACGTCCGCGGCTCCGGCTCGCTTTTGGCGGCTTTGGAGGAGCGTTTGGGCATCAAGGAGGGCGAAACGACCCCCGACGGGCTTGTAAGCCTGGAGCGCGTCGCATGCCTTGGCGCGTGCGCTCTCGCCCCCGCCATTGTCGTCAACGAAAAAGTTTACGGGCGCGTTACTTTGGCGCAGCTTCAAAAAATATTGGAAGGGTTGAAGTAGTATGTCGAAACTCGAAGATTTAAGGGCGGCCGCCGAAAAGCAGTGGGCGGAATTTTCCTCTAACGAAAAGCCGCGCGTAATGGTGGGGGCTGCGACTTGCGGTCTGGCTAGCGGCGCGGGCGCTGTCATCGAAGAATTTAAGGCGCAGCTTCAAAAGGCGGGGCTTGCCGGCAAAGTCGAGCTTGTCGAAACGGGCTGCATAGGCCTTTGCTACGCCGAGCCGCTTGTGGAAATCCGCAGCGCAAATTCGCCCTCCGTTTTGTATTCGAAGGTGAGCCCAAAAGACGTCGAAAAAATGGTCAAGGAGCACCTTATAGGCGGCGAGCCCGTAAAGGAAAAAGCTATCGCAGTCATGGCGGACGAAGAGTACAAGGGCATTGCCCCATTCAGGCAGCACCCGATGATTGCCCTGCAAAAGCGCGTGGTTTTGCGCAACTGCGGCGTAATCGACCCCACGAGCTTTTCGCACTACTTGGCGCGCGGCGGCTACAAGGGCTTGGAGCGCGCCCTTTCGATGTCGCAGGACGAAGTCATTGACGACGTAAAACTAAGCGGCATCCGCGGCAGGGGCGGCGCGGGCTTCCCCACAGGCGTAAAATGGAGCTTTGCAAAGGCTTCGCAAAACGACGTAAAATACGTAATCTGCAATGCCGACGAGGGCGACCCCGGCGCGTTTATGGACAGAGCCGTCCTCGAAGGCGACCCGCACTCGGTAATCGAGGGCTTGATGATTGCCGGATACGCAATCGGCGCAAAATACGGCTACATCTACGCGCGCGCCGAATATCCGCTTGCAATCGCGCGGCTTAAAAACGCAATCGCGCAGGCTGAGGAGGCGGGCATCCTTAAAAACAAGGACGGCTTTTATTTCGAGATAAAAATCAAGAAGGGCGCGGGCGCGTTCGTCTGCGGCGAGGAAACTTCGCTTATGGCGTCAATCGAGGGCGTAAGGGCAATGCCGCGCCCCAAGCCGCCGTTCCCCGCAAACAGCGGGCTCTTCAAAAAGCCCACGAACATCAACAACGTCGAAACCCTCGCCGCCGTTTCGAGCATTCTGCGCGAGGGCGGTGCGGAGTACGCGAAGCTCGGCACCGAAAAGAGCAAGGGCACAAAGACTTTTTCTCTCGCGGGCAAAATCGAGCGCACGGGGCTGATTGAAGTTGAAATAGGCACGCCCCTGCGCGACATCATCGAAAAAATCGGCGGCGGCTGCGCGGACGGCAAGAAGTTCAAGGCAGTACAAACAGGCGGGCCCTCGGGCGGCTGCCTCACTGCCGAGCACATGGACGTTCCCGTCGACTACGAAACTTTGGGCGCGTTGGGCGCGATTATCGGCTCGGGCGGCATGGTCGTGATGAACGAGGACTCGTGCATGGTTGAAGTCGCAAAATTCTTCCTGGGCTTTACTGGCAACGAATCCTGCGGCAAGTGCATCCCATGCAGAATGGGCACGCAGCACGCCCTGAGAATTTTGGAAAAAATAACATCGGGCGAGGGCGAGCTTGAAGACATCGAGCGCCTCAAAAAGATTTGCATGACCATGAAGCAGTCGTCGCTCTGCGGCCTGGGGCAGACAGCCCCGAACCCGATACTTTCCACTCTTCGCTATTTCGAGGACGAATATTTGGCGCACATCAAAGACAAAAAGTGCCCCGCGCACGTCTGCCCGAAGCTCGTCCATTTTTCAATCGACCCCGAAAAGTGCGTCGGCTGCACGATGTGCTCGCGCTCATGCCCGACGGGGGCGGCGCACGGCGCGCCCAAGCAGAAACATTCAATCGACCCCGAAAAGTGCATTTCTTGCTCCGCCTGCTACCAGGCTTGCAAATTCGGGGCGGTGCAGCGCGACTAAGCGGCGTCAACAACTAATCGAAAAAGAATATGGAAAAGATACATTTGACAATCGACGGAGTTCAAATTGAAGCCAACAAGGGCGATACCGTCTTGCAGGCGGCGCGCAACGCGGGTTTGTTCATACCCTCTCTTTGCGCGCACAAAGAGCTCAGCCCCTACGGCGCATGCCGCCTGTGCGTGGTTGAAATCGACAACGTCCGCGGCACCCCGACTTCATGCACGACCCCCGCTGCCGACGGCATGGTGGTGCGCACAAACACCGACCAGCTCAACACGCAAAGGCGCAGAACTTTGGAGCTTATGATGAGCGGCCACACCTCCGCGTGCTTTAACTGCGACTCGCGCGAAGACTGCGAAGCCGTAAAGCCGACTCCCGCAAAGGCGGGCGTTTCAACGCGCTGCGGCACTTGCTCGAACCGATCTGACTGCTCTTTGCGCAAGGTCTCTTTGGGCAACTTCACCCGCGACATAGGACTGCCGCCGATTTACGACCCCTCGAAAGTCGAGCGCGAAGACCCCTTCATCGACCGCGACCACAACTTGTGCATTCTTTGCGGCATCTGCGTGCGCACCTGCGAAAAAGTACACAATGGCAAGGGCGCAATCGCAATCGCAAACCGCGGCGCGAAGGCGAGGGTGTCTTCCGCTTTCGGCAAGGAATGGAATTTCGAAGAATGCCTCTTCTGCGGCGCGTGCATCGACGAGTGCCCGACGGGCTGCCTGACAGACAGATGGTCGCGCTGGTTCGGCAAGGAGGACGGCGTTGTGGAAAGCGTATGCCCGCTTTGCCCCGAAAAGTGCAAAATCAATTTGCGCATGAAAAACGGCAGGCTAATCGGCGTCGAAAAAACTTCGCTTAACCCCGACGCGCAGCTTTGCGCCCTCGGCAGATTCGGCTACGCGCAGATTTTGAACGCCCAGGGCAGAATGCCGCGCCCGTATGCGATGAAGGACGGCGAGATGATTCCCTCGGACTTCGGCGAGGCTTTGGCGCGCGCTGCGGAAATTTTCGAGGCGAATGCCGGCAAGATTTTAATCGCGCTTCCCGAAACGGCCGCGGACTCCGCAAAGAAGGCGGCTTCGGCTCTCGCAAAAAAATTCGGCGCGGATTTGGAATTTGCAAAGTTCGACGCAACTTCGCTTTCGGAAAATTCCGTCAAGAACATCGAAAACAAAAAGTACGCCGCGGCGTTTGTCGCGGGCGACTACATAACCGAAGGGCTCGCGCAGAATATCGCAAACTTCATAAGCTTCGACTTCTTCAGAAACAAGGCGCAAAGGTCCGCGCAGGTTGTCTTTGCGGGCGCGTTTGAAGACGAGCTAAAAACAGTCAAAAAGCTCGAAGGCCAGGTTGCGCTTTCGACATTGCTTGAGGCTCTCGCGCAAAAATTCTCCCTCGATTTCGGCGGCGAAAATCTGCCGCAAATTTCCGCTTTCAAGTCGGCAAAAACCGACAAAAGCGCGGTTGCGCACGCTTTCTTCGGGCATCTTGTCGCGGACATGGTTCCCGACTTCAAGGCGTTCGGCTTGCCGTTTACCAGGGATTGCGAAGACAAAAAGGCGAAGTCGGGCTACGAAGTTTTGGAGGCGAAAACCCTCGCCCCGAACTTCCATTCCATCAAGATAAAAGCCCCCGACATGGCCAAGTACGCAAAGCCCGGGCAGTTTGCTATTTTGATGGCAAACGAAAAGAGCGAACGCTCTCCGTTTACAATCATCGACTGGAACGAAAAAGAGGGCTGGGTTCAGTTCGTGCTCGAAGAAGTCGGGCGTTCGAGCGCTGAGCTTGGCATGCTCAAAAAAGGCGATTTTTTGGCGGCTGCAAGCGGGCCTTTGGGCACTCCGTTCGACTTCTCGCCCTTCAAGGCGGGTCAGAAAGCCCTGCTTATGGGAGGCTGCTACGGCATCGCCGCGGTTTATCCGGTTGCGCGCAAGCTGAAAGAGCTCGGCGTAAAAACAACTATCGCAATCGAGGCGTCCACCGCGTTTATGCTCTTCTTTGAAAGCGAGCTTAAAACTGTCGCCGACGAATTTATCGTGATGACGCGCGACGGCACGAAGGGCTCGAAGGGCGGCTGCAGCAACGTTTACGAAGCCCGCGGCGCGGAATTCGACGCGGCTGTCGCCGTCGGCTGCGTGTTCATGATGATGCAGTGCTCGCGCCACGCCTCCAAAACCCCGATTTCGCTTTGCTCGCTCAACCCGATTATGGTCGACGGCACGGGCATGTGCGGAGCCTGCCGCGTAAGCCTTGGCGGGGATACGAAATTCGCGTGCGTCGACGGCCCCTTCTTCGACTTGGGCAAGGTCGATTTCAACGAGCTTGCAAAGCGCAGGACGGCGTATTCGCTGCTTGAAATCGACGCGATGCCGCGGCATTTGCATTCGAACGGAGGTTGTCACAAATAATTTAGAATGGTTTTATTATGGCAGAAAATCCTGTAAAAAAATTGAAAGCTTCGGGCTTGCCGCGCCACGCGATGCCCGAGCAAAACCCCAAAAAACGCGCGACGAATTTCGAGGAAGTCCCGTACGGCTTCTCGCTCGAAGTTGCAATGGCAGAGGCCACTCGGTGCCTGCGCTGCCCCAAGCCCCGCTGCGTCGCCGCGTGCCCCGTAAACATTAAAATCCCCGATTTTATCGACTCGATTGCAAACGGCAACATCCAGGAGGCGGCGATGAAGCTCAAAAAGCAGAGCGCGCTTTCGGCCGTCTGCGGCAGAGTTTGCCCGCAGGAATTGCAGTGCGAGGGCTCGTGCGTTTTGG
>JAFXRX010000111.1 GCA_017526045.1 Opitutales bacterium | reverse complement strand
TTGCCCTTGGCGGCCGCCTTGCCGGTCTTAGAGTTAAATTCGATGCGGTCAGCCAAAATTTCGAAATTGGCGTCCGAAAGCTTTGCGTTGTCTTTTGCCACAACCTGCCCCGACTCCACGTCGTAGTCGATTGGGCTGTCCGCCACAAGCTCGGGGGCTGAGCCCTTCAAGCCCGAAAACAGGGATTTTTTGTACTTCCTGCGCTTTTGCTTGCGCTCCTCTTCCAAACGCTTTTCAAGCTCCGCCTGGCGGCGTTTTTCGCTTTCGAGGAAAAATTCGCGCCTCTTCTGCTTTTCTTCTTCAATCCGCTCCGCCTCGGTCTGGCTGAACTTCTTTTCAAGCTCCCGAACCTTCGCAAGCTCGGCGTCCCCGTTTGAAAGCTGCTGATTTGATTGCCCTTCCTGCTGCGCGGACGCGCAAAGCGACGCCGCAACAACCGCGGCGCACGCAAACAAGGCTTTTTTCACATTAAAAAAATTCACGCGCATATTCTTAAAAAAATCGAACGGCAAAACAAGCTTTTTATTTGAGCCAAAAAGCATTTTTGCGGGGCGAAAAACCGCAATCCCGCGCCTTAAAACGACAAAAGAACCTTGCCGCTTCTGCCGCCCTGCGCCGCCCTTTTCATCGCCTCTTTTATTTGGGAGAGCGGATAGACTTTGTCGACCGGCGCGCGCAAAACGCCCTCTTCAATCATCTTGAAGATTTTTGTAAAAATTTTGTCCTTTTGCTCTTTGGAATGCGTGCGCTGCCACTTGTCCCACCAAAAGCCGCGCAGGCGCAGGTCGTTGAAAATCAAAAAGCGCGTCGGGAAGCGCACGGGCTCGGACGACATCGCCCCGACTGTCGCAATCGTGCCGCCCTGCCCCATGGCCTTTATCATGTTCGCCACGCTATTGCCGCCGATTTGGTTTAGCCCAAGCTTTGGCAACGCCCCGCCTGTTAAATCATTCAGGGCTTGTGCATCGAAACTTTCCTCGTCAATTACAATATCAGCCCCGATTTCCTTCAACGCCGCCTCCTTTTTTGCGGCGCTTCGCAGCACGTTGATTGTGCGAATTCCGCGCGAGCGGCAGATTTGAATTAAAAAATATCCCAAAGCCGAGCCCGCGCCGTTTTGTATGACCCAGTCGCCCTCGTTCAAGGCGTAAAATTCCTCCAAAATCAAAAGGGCTGTCGGCGGATTTATAAACGACATCGAAAGCATGTCCAAGTCGAGCCCCTTTGGCAAAACCATGAGGTTTTCGGCATCGCAAACAGTGTACTGCGCCCAGACGCCGGGCTCTTCGGGAATTCTCACAACGTCGCCCAATTTTACATTTTCCACGCCGAGGCCGATTTCCACAATTTCGCCTATCCCCTCGCGCCCCGCGATTGCGGGCAATTCGCGCAGCCTGCCGTACGAGCCGCCAATCATTCCCATGTCGGAGGGGTTTACGCAGGCTCGCAAAAGCTTTATCATAACCTGCCCCTCTTTGGGCTTGCCAACTTCAACTTCCTCCGCGTTTAAGACTTCGCTTGGTATTCCGTATTGCCTATGTATTGCCGTTATTGATTTCATATTAAAATTCTTGATTTATCGGCGCCAAAGCTACTAAATTTAAAACAATGAAGAAAGAAAATAATCCGTTTTTATCAAATATTTTTCCGCCCGACTTCAAGTCGATGACGCCCCAAGCGGCGGACGAAGCAATAACTTTCGCGCTCGAAGACGCCCGCAAAAACATTTTAAAAATCGAAAATCTGCCCGATTCAGAAGCGGATTACGCAAATGTAATCCGCGCCCTCGACAACGCCTCGACACTTTTGGACGAAGTCTGGAACATCGCAAACCACATAGAAAGCGTATGCTCGACGCCAGAAATGCGCGAAGTCTTGAACCGCCGCGACGCCGAAGTTTCGGACTTTTCCTCGTCGATTTGCATAAACGAAAAGCTGTGGCAAAAAATTAAAATCGTAAAAGACTCGGGCAAAAAATTCGAGGGCGAAGAAAAGGCTCTGCTTGACGAAACTGTGCGCGACTTCGTCGAAAACGGCGCAAATTTAAGCCCCGCCGACAAAAAAACGCTTAAAGAGCTCGACGCCCAACTCTCGCTTCTAACCCGCAAATTTTCCGAAAACGCCCTCGACGCCCTCAACGCATTCGAGCTGAATGTCCTCGATAAATCCGAGCTCGAAGGCCTGCCCGAAAGCGCGCTTGCCCTCGCGCAAAAAAAGGCAGAGGCAAAGAATTTGAAAGGCTATTTGCTGACGCTCGACGCCCCTATTTTCGCGCCCGTCATGAGCCACTGCAAAAACGAAAATTTGCGCAAAAAGCTGTGGCTTGCCTACTCCGAACTCTGCGCGGGCGGCAAATTCGACAACATAAAAATCATGCGCCAAATAATCGAGCTGCGCGCAAAAAAGGCAAAGCTTTTGGGCAACGAAAATTTCGCAGACTACGTTTTAAATTCGCGCATGGCGCGCTCGGGCAAAAACGCCCTGAATTTTGTGGAAACGCTCAAAGACAAAATGCTCGAAGCCTTCCGCCGAGACATTTCAGAAATCGAAAAATTCGCGGGCAAAAGCCCGATTGAACCCTGGAACGGCGCATTCCTCGCCGAAAATATGCGCCGCCAAAAATACGACTTCGACACCGAAGCCTTCCGCCCCTACATCACGCTCGACTCCGCCCTCAAAGGCGCGTTCTCGCTTGCAAAATCGCTGTATGGGCTCGACATCAAAAAATCGGAAGCTCCATCTTGGCACGAGTCTGTAATGTTTTTTGACGTATTTGACGAAGGCGGAAAACAAATCGCGTCTTTTTACGCCGACCTCTTCCCGCGCAAAGGGAAACGCTCGGGCGCGTGGATGAACCTTTTCAAGGAAGACAAGCCCGAACTTGGCGCGCCAAAATTAGGCTTAATCGCGGCGAACTTCAACGAGCCCTCAAACGGCAAACCCTCGCTTCTAAACCACGACGAGCTCTCGACGCTCTTCCACGAATTCGGGCATATGCTGCACTTTATTCTGATGTGCTGCAAAGAGCGCGGGCTAAGGGACGTCGCCTGGGATTTTGTGGAGCTGCCCTCGCAAATAATGGAAAATTGGTGCAACAAAAAAGAGGTTTTGGACACCTTCGCGCTCCACTATCAAACGGGCGAAAAGCTGCCCGAAACGCTTTTCAAAAAATTCGACGCAGCGCAAAAATTCCGCGCCGCAACCGCCTGCATGAGGCAGCTTTCATTCGCAAAAATCGACCTCGACCTGCACACAAGGGCGCAGATTTTTTTGGCGGGCGACATCGAAGAGGAGGCGCAAAAAGCCCTGAAAGAATACACGCAAACCTACACGCAGACGCCGCGCACAATCCTTGCGCACTTCACCCACATCTTCGGCGACCCTGTGGGCTACGCGGCGGGCTACTACTCTTATAAATGGGCGGAAGCTCTCGACGCCGACGCCTTCACGCGCTTTGAAAAAGAGGGGCTTTTCAGCCGCGAAGTCGGCAAAGATTTTGCTGAATGCATTTTAAAAGTGGGCTCGTCCATACCGCCGGAGAAGGCGTTTGAAAACTTTATGGGCAGACCCCTCAACCCCGACGCCCTCATCAAGCGCACCCTCGGCTGAAATTTTCAATCCAAAAACAAAAAAACGCGGGATTTTTTCAAACTAATCCCGCGCTTTTTTTGAAAAATTTTTTTGGAAAAAACTCCCGCTATCTTCGGTTTGAAAGAAGGAGCAAAAGCCAGCCCAAAGACGTGACGAATGCCGCGACGTATGTCAGGGCGGCGGCGTCCAGCGTTTCGTTTACGCCCCGCATTTCGTCTGCGTCCAAAATGCCCAAATCTTGAAGGCTCGCTTTCGCCCTTGCGCTTGCGTTGTATTCCACAGGCAGCGTCACGAGCTGGAACACTGTCATAATCAGGTAAATTACCACGCATATTTCCATGCACAAAATCCCGCTTCTGCCGCCCAAAAGCACAAATCCGCCAAAAATTACAACGGGCAAAATCGAGCTTGCAAGCTGCGTGATTGGCACAAGCGCCATGCGCGTTTTAAGGGGCGCGTACGCCTGCTTGTGCTGAATTGCGTGCCCCGCCTCGTGCGCAGCAACTCCAACTGCGGCAAGGCTTGTGCCGCGGTAGTTTTCGCGCGAGAGCGCAAGCGTCTTGGTTTCGGGGTTGTAGTGGTCTGTCAAATGCCCCGAAATTTCCACGATGTCGACGTCGTCTATCCCCGCGGAGCCCATGACTTCACGCGCCGCCTCCGCGCCGGTTATCCCCCTGCGCGAAAGTATGCGCGAATTTTTCCCGTACGCGCCGCTTACTTTCGCCTGCGCGTAGAGCCCCAAAATTATCGGTATTATTATAAATATTAGAAAATTCATTCAGTATTCCTCAAATAATTTTATGACAGTTTTTTAAAAAAAATGTTTCAAAAATCGATAAAAAAGGGCGAATTTTCGCGTTTTTTAGCCAAAAGTTCGCCCCGAAATTTTAGCGTTTTTCAATGGAAATCAAGCCCTAAATGTCGCGTTTTCCGACGCGCCCTCGCCCGAGGATTTTTTGAAATCCTTTTCGTAGCCCTCGATGTCGGACGCCTCGCGGTCGCGCATGCGCATGTAGTCGACGTTCACCGCCCCCTGGTAAACCTGGCGCGGGCGGGTAATCTTGAACTTTTCGCGCTCCGCAACTTCCTTCCAGTTAGCAATCCAACCGGGCATTCTGCCGATTGCAAACATTGC
>JAFXRX010000110.1 GCA_017526045.1 Opitutales bacterium | reverse complement strand
TTCGATTTTGTTTTTGCGCATAAATTAGAAGAGCTTCCCGTGCTCGCGCAGCAGGTGCGCGGTGCCCAGGTGGGTGTAAATTTGAGTGGTGGAAAGGCTGGAGTGCCCGAGCATTTCCTGCAAAGAGCGCAGGTCGACGCCCCCGTCGACAAGATGCGTCGCGAAAGTGTGGCGCAATTTGTGCGGAGTTATGTTCGCGGGCAGCCCCGCGCCGACCAGATATTTTTTCAGATTGCGCTGCACAAGGCGCGGATAAATCGGCTCCCCGCTTTCGCAAAACAAAATGAAATCCTTAAGCCCCCGCGCGGAGCAAAATTCTTCCTTCCAGATTTTAAGAAGCTCCAACGCGCCCGCGCCGAACGGGCAAATGCGCGTCTTTTGGCCTTTGCCCAAGACGCGCGCAGTCGCCTTGGAAAAGTCGATGTCGGCAAATTTTAAAGAGCAAAGCTCGCTTACGCGAAGCCCCGCGCCGTACAAAAGCTCCAGGCACAAGGCGTCGCGGACAGCCTCAAACCTCTTGATTTTGCCCTCCTTCAAATACTGCCAGGGCGCGGAAAGCAAGCCCGCGGCCTGCTGCGGATTTAAAAATACGGGCAAGTCCTTGCGCATTTTGGGCAGCGGCATGGGCGAAAACGGATTGTCCTTCGCCCCGAATTTTTCGCGCAAAAACCTGTGGAAAGAGCGCAGGGCGGAAACCTTGTTGTGGAGCGTCTTGCGCGAGAGCTTTTGCGACAAATACGCGACGTAGTTTTTCGCGAAAATCCGCGGGACTGAAAAGATGTCGGCAGAAAACATCTCGTTTGCGCCGAGCCATTCGTACCAGTCCAAAACCGCCTTGGAATAGTTGCGCAGGGTGTATTTTGAATACCTGCGCTGGCTGCCAAGCCTTTCCAAAAATTCGCCGAACTCGCTTGCGGGCTTCATAAAATCAGAAGAAAATTTCCCTTATCCCCTCGAAATACAAATCGACATATTCGCCCGCAAACAGCAGATAAATTGCCGCGCCGAGGCTGAGCCACGGGCCGAAGGGAATCATGCGGGATAAATTTTCCCCGCGCGCAAAAGCCTTGGAAAACAATACAGCGGGCAGCATAATTGCCGATCCCAAAAGCGAGCCGCCGAAAATCGCAAACAACGCTCCCTGCCAACCGCAAAAGGCGCCGATGCAGCCGATTAAAACGACGTCGCCCTCGCCCATCGCCTCGCGCCCGAAAACGACTTCCGCAATAAGCCTTATCCAATATAAAAGCCCCGCGCCGACAAACGCGCCGATTGCAGAAACCATAAAACTTTTAACCGCGTAAAATAAAAACGGCAAGTCCGCGGACATATCCTTTACGTGGATTTGCGGAACTAAAAACGACAATACACATCCCGCGACGCAGCCGCCGACAGTTATGGCGTCGGGCAGCTCCATGCAGTCGATGTCGATAAAGCTTGCGACAATCAAAAGCGCGCAAAAGAACATAAAGACCAAAGCGGCAAGCGGGGAAAATTTCGCCCATACGAGCGCAAAAACATAGGCAGTCAAAATTTCGACAAAGGCATACCTGAAAGAAAATTTTCTGCCGCAGCAGCGCGCCCTGCCGCGCAGCAAAAACCAGCTTAAAATCGGGATGTTGTCAAACCACTTGATTTTTGCGCCGCACTTGCAGTGCGAAGGCGGGCGCACAATCGACTCTCCGTTGGGAATTCTGTAAATGCAGACATTGAGAAAGCTGCCGATACACGCGCCGAATATAAAGGCAAAAGCCGTAAAAACCCACGGCATATTTTCGGCAACAAGCTCAATATTTTCCAACATATTTTGCATGATGCCCCAGCCCGCAGCCAAAAGCAAGGATATAAATTGGAATGAAGAGCGCAAAAAAAGGAAAGGCATTTGCCTTTCCTTTTTTTTCGTCGCGGCTCAATCTTACTTGCGGCGGCGATACGCTGCGAACGCAAGAGTCAAAGCGCCGAAGATAGCGGCATACGTTGCAGGTTCTGGAACTTGCGAAATTACGTTCAAATAGAGCGTCGTAGTTGATTCGTCCCAGAAAAGGGGCGTTTCGCCGAGAATCCAGTTGGAGCCCATTTGGTCGGAATTTACAATGCTGAACGAGCTTACAGGATAAATGCTCTCGGAGTCGGTCAAACGCAAGAGCGCGATTGCGTAAGATTCGCCCTCGTCATAGTCGCCGTCAACGGAGAAATTCTTTACGTCAATAGCGAATGTGAAGTAGTTTATGCTGTCGGCAGTGTTGCCCGACTTGAAGTTTGCGGCGGTGAAAATTGCGTCGATAGTGTCGTCGCCAAGCACGCCGCCGTCGTAATAAGTCATTTTCGCGGCGTCGACATCCTGCATTATGAAATTCCAATAGGAATTGCTCTTGCTTGCGGCTGCAGTGCCGGCGGAAACAAAATTCGCCGAGCCATAAATATTTATAGTCGAAGTCGTGCCGTTAGAATCGGTAGTGTAAACCGCGGCGGCTGTCAAATCGCCGTAAATGTCGTAAACGGCAGTGCTTCTTGCGCCCTGACCGTGCGTGCCGTTTGTAGTCAAGCTTGTAGCGGTTGTAAACGAAGAACCCTTGTCGATTGTAACATGGGCGGTTGAATCATTTGTGTATACGCCCTGGAAGTGGTTCCAAGTATTTGATGTAATTGTAAAGGAGGAATTGCCCGAAACCCTGAAATCCAGGTCGGAATACTGCTGGCTTGCAAAATACGCCATCCAAGTTTTTACATCGGAGCCGTTGTCGATAAGAACGCTTACAGTATTGCGGTTTTCGGCAGTCGCGGGGGTCGCGCCGCTTGCGGAGCCAAAGTTTACGCGGTTGCCAATATTTACAGTCGCACCGGAGAAAACGAAGTCGGCGGATTTTATGTTCAAACGGTCAATTTTAAGATTTCCCTGGTCGCCGGTAGCGATAGTTGTGGTGCCGTCGGCTGCGTCGCCGAAGAACCACTCGACATTGTTGCCGATGCCGGGGACGGAAGTCGCGGGAATCGTGCCCTCGGCGTCAGTCGTCCAAAGGGCGAGGTTCGACCAGTCGGTATCGGCATTATTAGTTCTGTAAAACGCCGCAAAAGAAGGCGCAGCAACGCCCGCGGCAAGCAAGATTGGTATTAGTTTTTTCATAGGTGTATAGAGATTAAATTTTTTAATTCATTTTGCAATCTACTGATAAAAAATATATTTGCAAGAAAAAAATATAAAAAGAAACCCCCAAGTTGCAAAATAAGCTTTTTTATTATTCACAACATTGCCAACAGCAAGCGTACAGAAAATTTATTTCGCTCCCCATGCTTTTTTTATTTCTGGCAGCGGGCGCACAGAAAGCTCTGAAATTGGGCGAGATGCGAGGACAAAAATAAAGCCTGCGAGCGGAGTATACAAAAATCGTACTTGACCGAGCAGGCTTTATTTTTCACGCAGCAGATTGCCCAATTTCAGAGCTTTATGCCGCTCCCGTCCCCATGTTTTTAAAATGGCAGGGCGCGCAGGACAAACGCGTTAGAGCAAAGCATAGCGAGGACAGCAAAAAAGGCGGCGAGCGGAGTGTATTTAAACATACTCGACCGAGCCGCCTTTTTTGATCCCGG
>JAFXRX010000109.1 GCA_017526045.1 Opitutales bacterium | reverse complement strand
GAAAAATATTTAAAAATCTTTCCATAAACTATTTTTCCTTTTTTAGATTTAAAAGCTTGAGTTTGGCGTTGCGCCCGCCCGGCAGATTGTGCCTTGCCAGAAGCTCGTACGCTGCGACAGCCGACGAATTTTCGCCCATGGTTTCAAATGTTTTTGCAAGCTCCAAAAGCGTGCGCGCGACCCAATACCGCTCCTTGGCGTCGGTCTCGCCCTTTTGGCGCGCCTTCGGGCTTAAAATTTCGTTTGCCGAAATCCACCAGACCTCCGCGGCCTCCCTGTACCTGCCAAGCCTCTCAAGCGCAAAGCCCCACTTGAACGCGGCCTCCGCCTTCGCCGCGCCCTTGACATCGGGCATCGAGTAAATCCTCTCGAACATCATAGCCGCGTCCGACCCGCTCGCGGGCTGCGCCAAAAGGCAGTCGCCAAGCCCCATGTAGGCGATTTTTATCTGCGGGTGGCTTTCGTACTCGGCGATTATGTTTTTGTACATTGCGGCGGCGTTTGCAAAGTCGCCCATCAGCCTCAAAATTTCAGCCTGCGCGATTTTCGCGAAAAATATTTTCGGGGATTGGGGATATTTTTCGGCGAGGCGCGAAAGAAGAATGAGAGCCTCCTTGTAGTCGCTTTCAAGCCCGAGCTTGCGGGAATAGGAGGCGGCGTCGTAGAGGGCGTCGGGGGCGTACTTGCCGTTCGGGAAAGTGTCGGCGAGCGTTTTGCAGTGCTGCTGCGCCTGGGCGTACGCGCCGCGCAGGGCGAAGTTGCGCGCCTCGTAAAGATATGAAATTTGAGCCGCGTCGCTTGCGGGATATTCGGCGCGCAGTTTTTCGTAGGCGTCGAAGGCTCCGTCCTCGCCGTCGAAACGCTCCAGAGCCGCAAGGGAGCGTGCGCGGATTAGCATCGCGTTTGACGCCGCCATTTTCGCCGCCTCCGCGGAGGGCTTGAGCGCGCCCGATTTGAGCTGCGCCAAAATATTTTCGGAGAGCTCGAGGCTGCGCACGTAGTCGGCGTCGCTTTCGGCAAGGCGGGCTTCAAGCCAAAGCATTTTTGCGCGGAGATCCTGGTTGGCGTCCTGGTTCACGGCGGTTTTTAGCAGCTTTTCAAGGCGCTTTCTCGCCGCGGAAATCTCGCCCCTTTTTGTGTATAAAGAGGCTATCGACCACTCCGTCTTCCAAACGTCGTCGGGGTTCAGGGCAAGGCGCGAATACGAGGAATCGGCAAGCGCGACCGCGCTTTGCAAGTCGCCCAAATTCAGGAAGGATTCCGCCGCCCGCGCAAAAGCGCCGCCCTTCCAGCGCTCCGACAAATTGGAGTCGATTAAGAGCTTGTACATCGCCCCCGACGTGTCGAAGTCGCCCTCCAAGAAATAGCAGTCCGCCGCGATAAAGCGGATGAAGTCGGACATCTTCGGGTTCTTTTCAAGCCCCGCCATTTCCATTAAATAGCGGGCGGCCTGGCGGTATTCGGGCTTTTTGTTTTCGCCCGAGGAAAACGCAGCCCACGCCAAAGCCCCGCAGGCGTTGACCTTGAAGGCGGAGGCGGGATAGTCTTTCAAAAGCGTTTCGGCGTATTTTGCGACGCCTGCAAAATCGTTTTTGCGTATGCAAATGTAGGCGAGCTCGAGCAGAATTCTATCCATTATCAGCTGCGAGGCCGAAGCCCTTGCCCTGTTTAGCATTTCCGCGTACGCGTCGGAGTCGTCGCCGAAGGAGGCGCGCAAAAGAAAAATCGCCTGCTCCGTAACGGCGGGGGATTTTGTGGTTTTCAGCAAATTTTCCACCATCGCGCGCTTGCGCTCCTGCGAGGGCTCGATGGACGCCGCAAGCAGCGTGAGCTCGTCGCGGTCGATGTCGGGCATGAGGGCTATGTTGAGGGCGTTTTCAATCGCGCTTAAGGCGTCCTGCCTGCGCCCGAGCCTGTTGAGCAAAACGGCGTACTGCTTTGCAAACTGCACGCCCGCGTTCGTGCCCATAAAGAGGCTCGATTTCAGCGAAAGCTCCGAGGCGAACGCCTCCATGCTCTTTGCGCCAAGCTCCTCGGACATCCTGCACAAATTTATAAGAGAGTCCGCCTCGCGCTTTATGGCGTCGGATTTCGCGAAATTTTTAGCCGCGGCAAAATCGTCGGAGGCGCTGCCGAAGTTGCCCTCGTCGAACAAAATCCGCCCGCGCGCGACAAAGAACCACGCGCGCAGATTTTCGGGGAGCGCGTCGGGGGAAAGCTTCGAGATTATCTCCCGCGCGCCGTAAGCGTCGCCGAGCTGCGAAAGCACAATCGCCCTGCGCACCAGCGTTTCGGGCGCATACTGGTTTTTTGCAAGCGACAAAATTTTCTGCGCGCTTTCAAAAGCCCCCTGCGCGATGAGGGAGTCCGCCAAGATAAAGCGCGCCGCATCGACCTCCTCCTCCGAGGCTTCGGGGTTTGAAACAACGCCCTCGGCGAGGCTTGCCGACAACACCGGCATGCCGATTTCCAAAGCCTTGCGCGCGTTTTCCGCCGCGGCTTCGGCGGAGAGGATTTTGTTTTTCTGAACATCGTTTTCCGGCGGCACGGGCGTTTGCGCCTGCGCAGCGCAGGCGGCGGACGCGCAGAGCGCGGCGGCGATGATTTTCAAAAATTTGCGCATAGTCTTATAAATTCCCATTTTTGCCGCCGTTTTGCAAATAAAAATCCGCGATTTTTTCAAGGGCGAGCATTAGAGCGGCATCGTAGGCTTTCTTCGCCCCGCCCGCCGAAACCGCGAATTGGACAAGCCGCGCGGGCAGCATCGGGTTTTTAATCCACATTTTTAAGAATTTTGAAAGGCTGAAAGAGCTCGCCCCGGTGCTTTTATCCATCATGGAATCGAAAAATTCCGCGGGGATTTTAGAGCGCATGGAGTCGCTCACCGCGCGCAAATGGACGAATTTTTCAGGCTCGAAAAATTTCCCGAAAAAGCCCGACTCCATCTCGACGCCCGCAAAGCCCGCCGCGCCAAGCTCCTCTTTTTTGCGCGAATTTGCGACCTCGCCTACGCTTGCGATTTTGGCGCGGGTAAAATTCAATTCGCCAAAAATGCGCGATATTTCGGCGTTGGCAGTCTCGAAGAGAATGCCGCCCTCTTTTATATTTTCAACGCAAGCGCCGCAAAAGCCGCACAAAATGGCAATGTCGGGCTTGGTTTCGAAGGCAAAGGCCTTAACTCTTTCAGCCGACGCCCCGCAGCCTATGCCCGAAACTATCGCATGAAAGCCGACGCCGCCAATATCGAGATGCGCGCAGGCGCCGAGGAAAGCGCGGTGGCGGGACTTTTTAAAAAAAGCGCCGGCCTCGAATATTGTGGGGAATATCAGCAGGATTTTCATCGCGGATTTAAAATTCCGAAATCTTTGCGGTCGCGCTTGCGCACTCTATCGTGCAGGGCAGCCCGCCGCCGTCAATCCAGTCGCCGCAGGCGATTGCGTTTGAAAAGTGCCCGCGCGATTTGGGGCGCAGCCGCTCGTTTTTACAGGTGGAAAGGATTGTGGCGTCCCTGAAAAGCGAGGGCAGAAAATCTATGATTTCAAATTTGCCGAAATACTTTTCAAGCTCGAACCAAATTGATTTTTTTATTTCGGCGGGGGAAAATTCGCCGTCGAACGCGCTGATTGTCAGCGAATAGACATATTTTTGCGCCGCGCTTTCGGTCCGGTCGAAAACCCAGTGGATTTGCGAGTTTGCCAGAGCCACAAAATCGCCTTCGAACAGCTTTTTATTCGTCGAAAAATACGCGTTTAAAATCGGCGAGCTTTCGATTTGCAAAGCCGCCGCCTTGAGCGGGCAATCGGGCAGGATTGCCGCCGCCGCTTTTTTGCCGAATGCGAGAACGTAAAAATCGTAGCCCCCGATTTTTTTGCCGCCAACAGAAAAGCTTTTCACCGCCCCATTTTCAATTTCGACAGCCTCGGCGCGGCTTGAAAGATTTACGCTGCCGCCGCAGGCTTCGATGTACGCCTTGGCGTTTTTGCAAACGATCTCGGCAAGCGGAATTTTATTCACAACAAGCGCGCTCTTGCGGCAGCCCTTCAAAAGCGATTTTGAAATGCTTTTTACGAACATGTCGGCGCACGCCAAATTCGGGTCGGTGTTTTGGACAGACACGCAAAACGGGTTCCACAAAAGGCTCTTTGCCTCGTCCGATATGTTTTGGCGCGACAAATACTCCGCGACGGTTTCGCCTTCAAGCGCCTTCGCAAGCCCCAGCTTTATTTTTGCGAGCATTAGCAGGTTTGAAAATACGCCGAAGCCCTCGATTTTCGGGAGCTTGAATATCGAAAAGCGCGAGCGGCTCGACGGGAAATCGTACGAAAACGAAGTGCCGTCGGGGTTTAAAAACTTCATGCTCTCGCACGGCTTTTTGAACGCGCCCCTGCGCGCGCCAATCAAGTCCAAAAACGAAAGGAAATTTTCATAGCAGCCCATAATCGCGTGGCCGCCGTTGTCGAGCCTGCCCAAGCCCGCGGGCTCGATTGCGGAAATTCTGCCGCCAGCAGCAGCCTTAGCCTCGAATACGTCGACTTCAAAGCCTTTGAGCGACAAGTTTACAGCCGCCTCCATGCCCGCTATGCCCGCGCCCAAAACGGCTGCCCTGCCGAAATTTTTCGGCGGAATTTTAGAATATTTTTTCGCCCTGCGCATCGCCCCGAGCGCGAGCCAGATTTTCTGGATTTTCGGGATTTTTACGACCTTTTCGGAAATTTCGAAATTGCGCGCGCGGATTTTTTCGAGGATTTTTTCGTAAATATCGCCCATGATGAGGGCGGGCGCGAGAGCCTTGGCGTCTTCGGGCTGCATGAGGTTTCTGGCGCGGTTGAAGAAATGCTTCGCCCTGAAATACATCATCGCAAAGAGGGCGCGGCAGTTTTCGGAAATGCGCGGGGAGTCGAAGTCGCCGGGGCTGACGCCGAAAGCGCGCATCTCGCAGCTTGGAATGTAAACTCTCTTCATTTCCTTCCAGTCGAAAATTGCGTCGCGCAAAATGTTTGTAAACTGCAATGCATATCCAAGAGCCTCGGCAAACTCCTTCGTCTTGGGGTTTTTAAAGCCGAAGATGTAAATAGAGGCAAGCCCCACCGCGCTTGCGACGCCGTAGCAGTATTTTTTGATGTCGGCAAACGTTTCAAATTCGGCGGGGTCGGTGTCGCGCATGACGCCCTCGATTATGTCGAGCATATATTTTTTTGGGACGTCGCGGCGCATGACGGTGTCGCGCAGCTGCGAGCCGAGCTTTGAAAGCCCGCCGCCCGAGCCCGAGTATATTTTTTCGATTTCATCCTTCCAGCCGTTCAAAAGCCTTATTTTTTCGGCGGCTGAAGTTTGGGGGTCGTCGGCGATGTCGTCGAGCACGCGGCAGTAGGTGTAGAAAACCTCCATGTCGCGCGCCCTGTCCTTGGACATGCAAAAGAAAGCGAACGCCAAGTTCGAATTTTTGCGCGCCTGAACCTGCGACGCCTCGTCTGCTGAAAGATTATTGTTCATCTCGAAAAAAGCGCGGAAAATAAAATTTTTATTTTGTCGAATTTTGAAATGGCGGGGCGCGCGGAGAGCGTGTCGAATTTTTGCTTTTCTATCTTTTTTATGATTGCGCGGCCGCCCGCGAGCGTCAGGCGGATTTCGAGGCTGAGCGGAAACGGCAGAAGGCCCGGGAGCTTTTCGCCCTTTTTGAAGAGCTCTTCCGTAAACACAACCTGCCTGCAAAGGCAGGAGCGCACAGCCTCGCTTGCAGAGGGCGCGAAGAAGTCGTCCTCGGTCAGCGCGCCCCAAGAATCCTGCGGAATGTAGATGCGGTTTTTGAGCTTGTCGACGCTCATGTCCTGCCAGAAGTTCGCAAGCTGCAGGGCGGTGCAGATGTTGTCGGACATCCCAAAACGCTCCTCGTCGCGGAAGCCGTGCAAAATCAAGACGAGCCTGCCGACGGGGTTTGCAGAGCGGCGGCAGTAGTCGAGCAGCTCCGCATAGTCGGCGTAGCGTTTTTTTACGACGTCCTGGGCAAACGCGCTTACAAGGTCGGTAAAAAGCGAGGGGGGAATGTCGAATTTTTTTATTGTGTCGGCGCACGCCAAAAAAATCCACTCCCATTTAGGATTAAGCTTTTCTTTGCCTGCGAGGGCGACTTCAAGCTGGGCGGCGTATTCGTTGAGCCTCTCGACCCTCAGCGGGGAATCTGCCGCGATTGTGTCGTGGTCCTCGTCGGCGATGTCGTCGGCTGTTCTTGCGAATGCGTAAACGGCCGCGACATGGCTGCGCAGCTTGCGCGGAACCATTTTCGCGACCGGGAAATTTTCATAATGCGACGAGGCGAGCTCCGCGCATTTTTTGTAAGCCGACATTAAATCCATACTGGAATGAAATTTCGCAAAAACGCGCGCGCTTGTCAAGACGCGAGAGCCGCGCAAAAACTATGGATAGAGGTATTTCATGTCCACCGCCTGCGCCGCGACAACAACCGCCGCCCCGAAGATGTCCTCGGTGTGCGAGCTGCGCGTAACCTCCGCGACGGGCTTGACAAGCCCCGTCAAAATCTGCCCGTAAGTGCGGCAGCCGACGATGTTCAAAATTTTGGACGAAATGTTGCCCGAATTGAGGTCGGGGAAAATCAAAACGTTCGCCTTGCCCGCGACGGAGCTGTTTATGCCCCTCGCCTTAGCCGCGGCGGGAACAAGGGCGGAGTCGACCTGCAATTCGCCGTCGACCTCGATTTCGCAAGTCTCCGCCTGCGCCCTCTGGTGCGCGAGCGCGGTCGCCGCCTTGACCTTCAAAACGCTGCCGGTTTTTGCAACCTGCAACTTCGAGACAAAGCTCAGCATCGCGACTTTCGAGGCGGCTCCCGTCAAATGGTTCGCGAGCTTTGCCGTGGTGATTGCAATTTCGGCAAGCTGGTCTTCAGTGGGCTCGGGGATTACGCCGCAGTCGGAAAGAAACAATACGCCGTCCGCGCCGAGGTCGGGGTTGCCGGTTTCGACAATGGTCATTGAAGAGGCTGTTTTGAAGCCCTTTTGCAGGGAAATCAGCTGGAATACGGGGCGCAGGGAGCTTGCAGAAAGCTGCGTCGCGCCCGATACCATAGCGTCGGCGCGGGCGGTTGCAAGCATTAGCGTCGCAAAATAATTCGGGATGCGCAAGAACCGCTCGACGTCGGCAATATCGAGATTTCTGAATTTAGGCATGCCCTTCAGGATTTTCAATAGGTCGCCGAAATCGTCGCTTTTGTCGATTTCAAGAATGCGGATGTTTTCAAGCAATACGTCCAATTCTTTTGCCTGCGCCTCGATTTTTGCGCGGTCTCCAATCAGGATTGGAACGCCCAATTTGCGCGATGAAAACATGCGGGCAGCCTTTATAATTCTGGGGTCTTCGCCCTCCGGAAAAACTATGCGCTTGGGGTGGTTTTGAAGCCTTGCAGAAAGTTTGCTTATAAGAGACATATTTTTTGCTTTCTATGGAATTTTTGAATTTGTTTTAAATACATTTAAGTTATTCGTCAATAATTTCTTTCGTATAAGCCGCCATTTACGCCGAACCAAAATCTGCTCGGCTCGCGCAAATCGGAGTGCCCCTTGCCGAAAGTTATGCGCGGGTAGGTTATGATTAGCAAGTCCTTTGCGCGCGTGCTTGCCACGTAAAAGAGCCTGCGCTCCTCCTCGACGTCGCCGTCTTCTATGCAGCGGTCGAGCGGGAAAAGACCCTCCGCCGCGCCGATTATGAATACTACCGGAAATTCAAGGCCCTTCGCCTGGTGCACCGTCATGAGGCTCGCCCGCTCGCCGAAGACGGAGGCGTCGTCGCCCCTGCCCGCGCCCTCGCCGATTTCCAAAGACGCGCTGGCAAGGAAAGTGTCGATGTCGGGGAAGCGCGAGGCGTATTCGTAAAGGGAGTCGAAATCGCGCATTCTGTCCTGCCAGTCCTCGTAGGCGTTTTTCATGCAACCGGCATACCACGAATCGCACACAACTCTTACCATGTCCTTGGGGGCTGCCTTTGGAGAGTTTTGCTCGAACAAATCCGAAGATACGCCTATCCTGGATTTTCGAATTTGCCGGGCGACTTCCGTTAGCCCCGCGGCGACGCCCGGGAAAATTTCGCGCGCAGCCTCGGGGACTTTCGCCAAAACCTCCTTTGAGCCCATCGCCTCGATTATGGAAATGTTCGATTTTTCGGCGATTGCGGCGGCTTTTTGGTAAAGTTTTTGCGCAGTCTTGTCGCCGACTTTCGGCAGAAAATTCATAAAGCGCGCAAACGAAATGAAGTCGCGCGGATTTGCCGCAAATTTTATTTGGGATACCGCGTCTTTTATGTGCGCCTGCTCGAAAAATTTCTGCCCGCTGGTTATGGCAAACGGAATGTTGCGGTACTGCATTTGCAGCTGCATGTCCATAGCCTGAAAATGCGCGCGGTACAAAACAGCAATGTCGGAAAGCTTGTACGGCGCGTTCGCCCCGCGCGTCAGCTCCTCAATGTAGTCGGCGACAATGCGCGACTGCGACTGCGAGTCTATCGCGCGGATTACGACGGGCTTTTTGAAGCCGCCGCGCGAAGGGGTCAGGGTCTTTTTAAAATCCTCGCCGGCCTCGAAGCCGTCCAAAATGCCGTTTGCGAAATTCAAAATCTGCGGGGTGCTGCGGTAATTCAAGCCGATTTTGTAAATCGAGCCGTTTGGATAGCGTTTTTTGAAGCTCAAAATATTTTCGATATCCGCGCCGCGCCAAGAGTATATGCACTGGGCGTCGTCGCCGACCGCGCTTATCCTGCCCGACTTGCACAGCTCGTCCAATATCCTGCACTGCAAAGTGTTCGTGTCCTGGTATTCGTCGACGAGCACGTTTTTAAAGCGGGCGGCATAGCGGCCGCAGACCTTGGGGGCTTCGCGCAAAAGCTTCAGCCAAAGCTCGAGCAGGTCGTCAAAGTCGAGTATCGAAGAGCCCCTGCGCGCGTTTTCGTAGGCCTTTGCGATTTTTTCTATATCCTCCGGCGGAGTTTCGAGCCAGTCAAACCTCAGCCGCATCGCCTCCCCTATCGAATTGCAGGTGTTGCGGGAGTAGCTTATGATTTCCTTCAGCAAACCCGCGCGCGGATTTTCCTTGTTCGAAAAAAATTTCGGCAAAGCCTCTTCGGCGCAGTGCTTTAGCATCTTTTCGGAATCGTCGGCGTCAGCGATAGTGAAGTCGGAATTTATGCCGATTGCCGCGCCCTCCTTGCGCAAAAATTTGTTCGCCACCGAATGGAAGGTGCCGCCCCAAAACTTCCAAGTTTCAACCCCCGTTAGGGCGTTGACCCTTTCGAGCATCTGGTTTGCCGCCTTGTTTGTAAACGTGAGCAGCAAGAGCTCCTGCGGATAAATCCCGCACTCCGTTATAAAATGCGCGACCCTGTATGTTAGAGTGCGCGTCTTGCCCGAGCCCGCGCCCGCAAGCACAAGGGCGGGAACGTCGGCGGGGGCGCAAACCGCCGCATACTGGTCGGGGTTCAGCTCCTTTTTAAAGTCGATAAAAGGCATCGGGGAAAACTATTTTGCAAGGAAGCGCAAAGCCGCCAAATACCCCTCGGTGCCCATTCCGCAAATTTGAGCCGCGCAAACGGCGGCTGTAAGCGAATGGTGGCGGAACTCCTCGCGCTTGTGGATGTTGGAGATGTGCACTTCCACAAACCTTATGCCAGAGCCCGCGATTGCGTCGCGCAAGGCGACGCTCGTGTGGGTGAACGCGCCCGGATTTATTATCGCCCCGTCAAATTTGGCGTCGGCAAAGTCCGCGATTTTATTTATGATTTCGCCCTCGATGTTCGACTGGAAACATTCGAGCTGCACGCCAAGCTCCGCGGCGAGCTTTTGCACAGAGCACTCAACATCTTTCAAAGTTTCGCTGCCGTAAATTTCGGGCTCGCGCACGCCGAGCCGATTTAAATTTGCGCCGTTAATCAATGCTATTTTTTTCATATCACAAAGGATTTTCAGATTTTATGAATTTATAATCAAGAGAGAATTTTTTTGCCACGAGATTTGCGAGCGCGATTATGCCGCAACACTCAGTTGCGTAATGCCCGCAAGGGTAGACGTTCAAAGAATTTTCCTGCGCGTAAACATACTGCCCCTCTTTCAATTCGCCGCAGACGAGAGTGTCAAAACCCTCGCTTAAAAGATGCAATATAGACGTGGTGCCGCTGCCCGAGCAAACCACGATTTCGTCGGGATTTTTCGAGCCGAATTCAAAGCCCTTGTAGGTTTTTGGGAAAAGCTTTTTGAGCCGCTTTGCAAGCTCCGCCCTGCCGCCCTTCGGGGTTTTTGCGACAACTGCGATGTCCTCGCCCTCCAGATTGAAGCAGCCGCGGGTTATCTCCAAGCCGAGGCTTTTTGCAATCAGCGCGGAATTGCCGATTTCGCGGTGGGCGTCAAGGGGCAAATGGCAGGAATAGACGGCGATGTCTCCCTCGACGAGAGCCTTTATTTTTTTGTAATTGTTTTTGACAACGGGGATTGGCGGCGTCCAAAACATTCCATGGTGGACAAGCAGCAAATCAGCCCCCATTTTTTTCGCGGCCAAAACCTCTTCAATGCCGCAGTCGGTCGCGGCGGCTATTTTTGAGACATTGCCGGAATTTTGAAATTGCAGGCCGTTGTACGAGCCGGGGAAATCCTTAAAGGCGTCGACGCGCAAATAGGAATTTATGAAATCGACAATGTCTTTTAGTTTTGCCATAAGGAATGCGATGATTACAGTTTTAAATGTAGCAGCGCACAAAAAACCCGCAAGCAAAAATTTTTAAGAAAAGAGCTACAAAAAAACTTCGCCTAGCAAATTTGACGAAGTCAAAAATCTGTAGAAAATGTGCGTCAGGGAAGGAAGTGAGTGCGAAAAAGCTGGGAGGAGCGTGAAAGAAAAAACAAATTTCTATTGCGGATGCGGCGAAGCCGCTCTAACTTTTTCGTTAAGTAGCTTGCGCGGTTGCGAGTGCTAAAAACGCGTCAAATTGTGCGCAGTTCAAGGCGCAAAAAAAGAGCCAAGCTCGATGCGTATATAGACATACGTGAGACGCCGAGGGTGCGCGAAGCGCAGCCCGAGACGAGGACAACGAGCGAAAGCGATGTTGCCCGAAGCGATAGCGAGGGTTGCAACGCCGCGCATTTTTGCGGATGCAAAAAGCAAGGCGGGCAATCCAATT
>JAFXRX010000108.1 GCA_017526045.1 Opitutales bacterium | reverse complement strand
TTTTCGTACTCCGCCCAGTCCATAATTCTGCCCTCGACGCGCATTTGAGGGTTCGCCTCGCGCAGCGCTTTTTTGGAAATCCACGGCTCGATTTTTGAGCCGCTCCAGGAAGTGTCGACAAACCCCACGGGAGTATCGAGTTCCTTCGACAAGATGCAGGCGAAGATGAAGCCAAGCTGGCTGCCGCTTCTATCCAAATTGCGGCCGTCGATAATGTTCCAGCGCCCGCCGACTTCGTCGGAAGGCTCGGTAAAGAGCAGGCGCGAAGTCTTGAAAGTGCGGACGTCGCCTTTCATGGAGTCGGCAATTTTGCGGTATTTTTCGCGGTATTCGGGCTCGATTGTGTTTGCGTTGAAATTCCATTCCATATTCGACTGCCCCGAGCCGAACCAAAGCTCGCCTGTAATTACGTTTGAGATTGCGGCGGTTTCGCCCTTTTCGTTTTTTGCGGAAATTTCCAAGACTGTGCGCTTGGCAAATGCGGGAATTTTCGCAAACCACGCCCCGTTTTTATTGACTTTGGCTTTCAGTTTTTTTGCGGCAGTTTTGCCGTCGCTTAACTTTGCTAAAACCGACACTTCGACTGCGGACGCAGCGGGGTCGGAAAATCCCGCGACAATATTTTCCTCGCCCGCGGGCAAGACCATATTGCTTTGATATATGTTTTTGAAGCGGATTTCGGCGTTTAAAAATCCCGCCGAAAAAGCCCCGAACAAGACTGCGCAAACCAATAATTTTCGTATTTTCATAAGGCTAATTGCAAAACATTGTTTAAATTAGGCGAAAATTAAAAAGGCGGCGCGCTCCCCTTTTGCGCAAAGCAATCGGCGGCGCGAAAACCGGTTTCCCCTCCAATCATAATTTCGCCTCTTATCAGCAATTTATGAAAACCCAAAACATGGCAGAAGTAAAGACAAATTTGCGGCTTGCAAGCCGGCAGATGCGTTTAGTTTTTTTCGGGCGGCGACAAAATAGTTGACAAGCTAAAAAAAATCGCAAATCTTTGCCGGCATAGTGGATTTATCCAAACTTGCACACTAAAACTGCTAAATAGGGAATAAAAATGTTAAATACATCATGCTATGCCGCGAGCGAACCTTGCGGCGACAAAGAATCGTTGTCGGTACTTTTTGAAAATATCGACGTTTTGTTAAAGAATATCAAATCCGCAATCTCCGCACCGGAGAATTACTATATACAAATTCAGGGCACGGGAATTACGGGCGTTTATATCGGGTTTTTCCCGCTGTATCTGGGCGACCTTCTGCAGCTGTGGAGCTGCAAGTCCGCGTGGCTTGAAAAATCGGAAAGCGGGACAAAATACATCTACCACCTTGGCGGATTTCCGACATCGGGGCAGTGTTGGCTGAAAATGTACAACACTAAAACTTGCCGCTTTGAATCGGAAGAGAGGGGCAGCTTCATAAAATATTTTGCTGACGCGCATCCGCTGATTGGCGGAGGCAAGACCCAATTTGGGCTTTTTCCGCCGCCGCAAAGCAAAATTAAAATCGCGCGCTTGGCGGGCTTCAAAAACCAGAGCAACAAGACATTGAAGGAGCTTATAGCCGAGATCAAATAACAACTCTCGGATAAATCCACTATTAACGCCGCTTGACAACATCAAGCGGCAAAATTTTGCCCGCTTGCTCCCCTGCCCTCATAAAACATTTCCGCGAAAAAATTAGGGGAAATTTTAGTTTTTGGGGATTTGCGGCAGGCCGTAGATTGGAGAGAGTTTTTCGTAGAAATTTACAGCCTCTTTGTCGGACAATAAAGACTCTTTTTGCGCGGGCGAAAGCGTTTTTGAAACATTTATATCAAGCGCCTTGCCTTTCGCGGATTTTGACGACATTTCATGGGAAAGTTTGGCAAAGTTTGACGAAATATGCCCTGTTAAATTGTCTCCCATATACCATCTGCCGTTTTCGTAGAAAAATATCGCGCTAAACGCCAGATGCGAAAACTTCTCCCAATTCGGGGTTTGGTAAAAAACTACGCAGCAGTTCTTGTCTAAAAAATATCCGAGCACTTTGTATTTGTCGATTTTGCGCAGAATTTCTTTTTTCGCAAAACTTTTATCAAAATGCTCTTTGTTTGCGCTCTTTTCTTCGCTTGAAAGGCTCGGCGCAAGCAGGGCTTCAACTTTGGCAAAATCCGCTTCGCTTCCCGTTTTAAAAATCCACAAAAGCTGGCGCATGACGGCAAACGGAGTTTTGAACTCTTTTTGCTCTTCGGGCTCAAGCGCCATGTTGCCGACGATATTGCCGAAGCAGC
>JAFXRX010000107.1 GCA_017526045.1 Opitutales bacterium | reverse complement strand
GTCTATGTCGCGGTACTCGGCGGCAAACCTTTGATTTTCGCTTGCGTAGTCGTAAATCAATTTAAGAACTATTTTTTTGCCGATGTCCCTCTTCGCGCATTCGTTTAAAAATTTCGCGGAAAATTCGCGGTCGATTGGCGTGCGCAGCCTGTAAGGGGAATGCCTCGACCTGAGAGAGGCTGTAATGCCGAATATCTCGTCTTCGGAAATTTTCGAGTAGCATTCGTCAATTTTTGCCCGGTCTTTTTCAAGTCCGCCAATTCCATTTTCCATGCACCAAATAAGAGACGCGTAGGCATAAGACTTTTCGCCGAGGTTCGGGTCTGCTATGATTTCGTTTAGGATTTCGACGCCCTTTTTCTCGTCTTTTTCCACGCCAATGCCGCACAAATAATGCGTTGCAAGGCGCTGCATTGCCTCTGAGCGGTAGCGCGAATCTTTTATGTTCGAGACGATGTTAACGAGTTCGAAAGCCTTTTTGTAGTCGCTCGAAGGCCGCCCCTCGAGGGCATAAAACCTGTAAATGTACCTGAGGTTTTCGCCCTTGTATTTCGGGGAATGGATTGCCGCCTGATAAAGCTTGTCGATCTTCGCGAACTTTTCCGGGGTTTTGTGCGAGGGAATTTCCGTCCCCGCCAAATTCAAAATCGCCTCGACGTCGTCGGGGTTTTTTTGGACGAGCAATTCGTTTAAAAAGTCTTTGCGCGATTTTTCGGCGTCCTGCCACTCGTTGTGCTCGTACAAAAATTTCACCATGAGCGAAAGCTGCTCTATGTCCAAATTTTCGGCTTTTTTGAAAAGCTCGTCCGCCTTTTCGGCGTCTTTGGGGACGCCCAAGCCCTTCTTGCAGAGCGTCGCCAAAATTTCGTCCTTTACAAACGGCCTTATGTTCTTCGAGGAATTTAAATATTTTACGAGCGCCGAATACTTTTTGTTGCGCGCAAACACCTCCAAAATTCGGCAGTCCAAAAGGACTTCAAAATATTCCCTGTCGAGGCCGCGCTCGATTTTTTCGACCTCTGCAACAAGCTCGTCGTCCGAAAGGATTTTTGAAAGGCGGCTTAAAATGTCGATTTGCTCGAACTGCTCGCAATAGCCTTTTTCGAGAGCCTCCCTGTATAATTCAAGAGCCTCTTTGGGCTTGTTTTCGCCCAAGAGCCCCTTGCATTCCCTTATGCAGAAGTTTGCGGTTCTATTTTCGCTGCCGTAATTTTTTACAATTTCGGCGACTTCGCCGGGGACTTTTATTTCGATTGTTTTGTTTTTTATAAAAGTGTTTTGGGGCTCCAGGAGCTCCTCTACGGCGTTTAGAGCCCACCTTTTGTGCTCCGGCGGAAGGCTTTTTATATTTTCGAGATAGCCCTTCAGTAAATTTTTCGCGCCCTCGACGTCTTTTTCCGTATTCCTGCCCTCGCACATGCAAAACAACACATAGTGCAAAAAGCCGATGTTGCGGCAGGATTTGTCGTTTTCGAGATAGCCTTTCAAAATTTTAAACGCGAGCTTTCTGTCCTCCGGGCTTTCCTGGACTTCGCGCGCCTCGATGTCGGAAAGATAGCCGCGCATTTTGATTTTCATAAGGTCTTCCTTTGAAATATCGAAAGACTTGTCGTTTTTGATTTTTTCGAAAAACTCTTTGCCTTGCTGTGTTCTCGACAATAAATGCGCATAGGGCAAAACGCCGAAATTCCTTACGACAAACTTCGCATAGTCGGCGTCGAAGATTACGCTGAGAATATACAAAGAAGGCAACCCATCATCATCTTTTTCGTTTTTGATTTTTGCGACGAGCTCGCCAGACTTTTTCAGGTTTTCCTCCCCGCCCAATTTTTCAAGCACATACGCAAGCTTCAATATTTCATTGGGATTTTTTGGGGATTCGGGCATGCACTTTGCAATGTCGGCATAGTCCGGATTTTCCGAGAGCAAGTCGAGGTCTGTTAAAGTCATATTAAGATGCAAAGCAGGCAGGCTGTCTTTTGCAAAAAATTCGCTTTTTGAAAGTTCGCCAAATAGCTCCCTTGCCAATGCAAAATCCCCTTTCCCGGCATTTTTCCTTTCGCCAAACGCCTGCACCATGAAAGAGTATTCCGGAACAAACCCAATGCTCGACGAGTTTTTGAAATTCGCCGAAACAAAATCTTTGAGAGCCCGCTTGATTTCGGCGTCGTCCGTTTTAAAGAGATGGTAAAAAGTTTTGTCGCCAGCGTTGAAGGCGCGGCGGATCTTGTATTCGTTCAACAGCCTCAAATACTCCGCCTTGTAATACGGCTTTTTCGTTTTTTCCAAGAGGGCAAAGGCGAAATTTAAAACGACATGCTCTGGAAGCAAATTTTTGCCTTTTATCTCCTCGTAAAATTTTTCGCCCGCGCTTATGTACAAATCGGCATTTTCATCTTTTAAAATTACGCGGTCAAAAGCAAGCACAAGCGCGGATTTTTGGGCGAAGCCCTTCAAATTGCCATCCAAAACGTCTTCCATATAATTTGCCGCGTACGCATTTAAGGCAATTTCTTTCAGTATAAATTCGACGTCGTCTGCAGTCGCCCCGACGGATTTTTCCTCGACAAGCAAATCGGCGCAGGGCGTGTTTTTAATTTCGGCGCCTTCTTTGAGAACGGGCAGCAGCTTGCCAAGCTCATCTTGGGAAATGAAAACAAAAACCGCGGACGACAAAAACATGTTCGCACCCCTGTTTACATCGCCAACGATCATGAATTTAAAGTCGTCGCTTACGGACAGATTAAAAACGAACTTCGGGCCGTCCTGCAAAAATTCGCGCTTTAAGGATTTTTCAAAATCCGGAAAAGAGAGATTGTCAGATACTTCCGCCGCAAAAGAAAAAAAGCTTAAAAGCGCCGCCGATATGAATGTTAAAATAGATTTTTTCATAGAATTACATGGGTTGCATTGGGAAAGCTGCGCTAAAATAAACCACAAAAGGCCGGTTTGTCAAGCGCGGGGAAACAATAAAAATTGACTTTCCGCGGCGTTTGTTTGAAAATCCAAAGCCATTATGAATAAGGAAGAATTTAAAAAGGCTTTTGAAGAAAAAAGAAAGATGGTTGAAGAGGCCATCGACAAGTACCTGCCCCTCGAAAGCGCGCGCCCCTCGATTATCCACAAGGCCATGCGCTATTCGATGAAAGTCGGCGGCAAGCGCCTGCGCCCGATTTTGCTTTTGGCATCCTACGAGCTTCTGCCCTCCTCGCTCGACCCGCTGCCCGCCTGCGTGGCAATCGAGAGCATGCACACCTACTCTTTAATCCACGACGACCTGCCAAGCATGGACAATTCCGACCTGCGCCGCGGCAAGCCCACCTGCCACAAGCAGTTCGACGACGCAATGGCTCTTTTGGCGGGCGACGCGCTTCTGACATTCTCGCTCTGGTTTTTGGCTGAATCCTACAAGGATTCCCCGAAAGTCGCGGCAAACCTCGTCCGCGATTTGGGCGAAGCCGGCGGCAGCTTCAAGATGATTGGCGGCCAAGTCGAGGACGTCTTGGGCGAGCGCGACGGCAAAATGACGCCCGAAAAGCTCAACTTCATCCACGAAAACAAGACGGCCGCCCTCATCACCGCCGCGATTACAATGGGCATACGCCTCGCGGACTCCTCCGACGAGGAAAAGTTCGCCCTCGCGCGCGAAATCGGCTACAACGTCGGCATGGCCTTCCAGGTAATCGACGACATTTTGGACGCGACAAGCGACACCGAGACAATGGGTAAAACCGTTCGCCTCGACGCCGCCGACGGCAAGCTTACATACGTGAATTTGTACGGCATTGAAAAGTCGCGCGAAATCGCCGCCGACTTCTCAAATAAGGCAATCCAAGCCTGCAAAAAGCTCACGGGCAAGGACGAAAGCTTCTTGAAAGAGCTGATTTTATACATGCAAAACCGCATAAACTAAGAAGGATTTTTTATGGTAGTTGAACCCAAAGTAAAAGGCTTTTTGTGCATCACATCGCACCCGAAGGGCTGCGCAAAAAACGTCGAAAACCAGATTGAATACGTCAAAAATAAGGGCGCGATAAAGGGCGGCTGCAAAACTGCGCTGATTATCGGCGCGTCCACAGGCTACGGGCTTGCAAGCCGCATAAGCGCGGCGTTCGGCTGCGGCGCCGACACAATCGGCGTGTATTTCGAACGCCCCGCCGACCCCGACAGGGGGCGCACCGCAAGCGCGGGCTGGTACAACACAATCGCATTTACAAAAAAGGCGGAGGAAGCCGGGCTTTACGCCGCAAACGTAAACGGCGACGCCTTCTCCGACGAAATCAAGCAGCAGGCAATCGAGGCGATTAAAAAATCGCCCGCGGGCAAAGTTGACTTGATAATATACTCCCTCGCCTCGCCGCGCCGCACCGACCCCAAGACGGGCGAAACCTACCGCAGCGTCCTAAAAACCGTCGGCGAGCCCTGCAAAAACAAGTCGCTTGACACCGACAAGGGGCAGATTGTCGAAGTTACTGTCCCCGTCGCCACCGAAAAGGAAATAGCCGACACAATAAAAGTAATGGGCGGCGAAGACTGGGAGCTTTGGATTGACGCCCTCGAAAAAGCGGGCGTTATCGCCGAGGGCTGCGCGTCGCTTGCCTACACCTACATCGGCCCCAAGCTGACCTACCCGATTTACCGCGAAGGCACAATCGGCCAGGCGAAAAAGGACTTGGAAAAATCCGCCCAAAAAATCGACGCCATTTTAAAGGAACACCGCGGCAAGGCTTTCATTTCCGCAAACAAGGCTCTCGTAACGCAGGCAAGCTCCGCAATTCCGGTCGTGCCGCTTTACATTTCAATACTTTACAAAGTGATGAAGCAAAAGGGCATCCACGAAGGCTGCATCGAGCAAATCCAGCGGCTTTTTGCAACGGAGCTATACAACGGCAGCTGCCTGAACTTCCAAGACGACGGGCTTGTGCACATAGACAACCTCGAAATGCGCCAGGACGTCCAGGACGGCGTTTTCGGGCTTTGGGACAAAATCGAAACGTCGAATTTGCGCGAGCTAACCGACTTCGACGGCTACCAAAAGGAATTTTTAAAGCTCTTCGGCTTCGGGCTCGAGGGCGTCGACTATTCCGAAGACGTC
>JAFXRX010000009.1 GCA_017526045.1 Opitutales bacterium | reverse complement strand
TCTTCAATCTTCGAGATGTTTTCAGAAATGGCCTTCAATTCGGCGTTTGTCGAAGCCGCGGCGGACTGCAGCTGCTCGACTACAACCTTGGTCTTGTAGTAATTCTGGTGGACTTGGGCAAAATCAACGACGAAGATCGATTCTGCATATAACGCGGCGGAACCCGCCAACATTGCCATAATTGCGATTGCTTTTTTCATATATTTTTTACCTTTTTAGAGTTTTTTGTTTTATAAAATTTTAGAATACCGTACCAAAAGAGAAGTTAAATTGCAAGCCCTGCTTATTGTATTTTCCGGTAGTCAGCGGATAGCCCAAGTCGATGCGCATGGGCGCTCCCATAATCATTATTCTAAAGCCGATGCCCACGTCGTCGTTGTAGTCTTTCGTGTTCCAGTCCCACGAGTCGGAATTTACGAAGCCCCAGTCGTAGAAGACGGCGATGCGCAAAGGCTCGATAATCTGGTAGGAATATTCAACCGAAAAATACGCGAAAGTGTTGCCGCCCTCGGGCTCGTCGGAAGGCTGCTCGATTGGCCCCACCCTGCGGTATTTGAAGCCGCGCATGTTGTAGGCACCGCCCAAAAAATACCTTTCGAAGAACGGGACTTCCTTGCCGTCGTAGCCTGTTACGGAGCCTGTTCTGCCCACAATCGAGAAGACCTGGTTGCCGTATTTAAATATCGGAATATTGCCGAAATGTTTAGAGACCGGGAACCACCAGCCGCCGCGCGCCTCGATGCGGTATAGGTTTGTGTCGCCGAAAAGCGGGCCGCCCGCGACTTGCTGCAGGAATTCAAAGCGAGTGCCGGAAGTCGGCATCATGAGGTCGTCGCGCGCCTCGCGCAGGAAGCTTAGCGATATTTGCGAAATCGTGCGCTTGCCCTCCTCTTTTTTGATGCACTCGGGCGCGTCTTTTGAAAGGTCGTAAATTTTGACTTCCTCAAACGTATAGCCCAAGCGCGCCTCGACAAACTCGAAGAGATACTTTCTCAGATAGTGGGTCATGCCTGTGCGCAATTCGGAATAGTCGTCGGAATAGTAGCCTGTGTCGGTGCGGTAGAGCTCGAAGCCGTAGGCGAGGTTGCGGTTGAAGATGTAGGGGTTTTCAAAGCTCAGCGAAACCTGGTTTGCCTCGAAGCCTATCGACGCCCTGAGCCTGAATTTCTGCCCCGCGCCCTGGAACATATTTTTGTAGTTTAGGAAGTCGAAGTTGCTCTGCGAAACTTCGGCTGTCACGACAAAGCTTTCGACAGTGCTAAAGCCCGCGCCGAAGACGACGTTGCCCGTCCTGCCCTCCTTGACTATGACGCGCAAGTCGCGCCGCCCAGGGATGTTCGTCGCTTCGGGCTCGAGGCTGACTTCGTCGAAAAACCTCGTGCTTTGCAGGCGCATTTCCGAGTCGCGCATGAGGTCGAGATAAAAGACGTCGCCGGGCGCGAGGGCGAGCTCGCGCAAAATCACTTCGCTTTTGGTCTTGGTGTTGCCCTGGATGTTTATCGACTCCAAATAAAATTTTTCGCCCTCGTAGATTTCGATTATGAGGTCGATTTCGCCCTTTTCGAGGTTCGGGCGGCGCAGGGCGCGCACGCTGGCGTCGAGATAGCCGAACTGGCCGTAGAAATTTTTAATCCACTCGACGGACGAGTCGACCTTTGCGGGCGAGAAGACGTCGCCGGGCTGGATGTCCATGCCCTGGTTTAAGAGGGACGACTCGAAGAGCTTGTTGTTTTTAAAAGTTATTGAGCCCGTCTTGTACTGCCTGCCCTCGTCGACAGTTATAACGATGTCCATATCGCCCGGGTTTGAGGCGTCGGGGAACTCGAAGCGCACTTTGGAATCGTCGATTTTAACGTCCAAAAAACCGTTGTTGCGGTAGTGCTGCTTGAGCAGATTTATGTCGTTTTGGAAGTCGTCGTTGTTGAAGCGGCCGTGCTCTGTAAGGTAGGAAATAAGCCAAATCCAGGTCGAGGTTTTCATTTGGTCCTCGAGCTCTCCGCCGTCGATATGCTCGTTGCCCTCGAATTTTATGTTCTGGATTTTTATGTCCTCGCCCTCTTTTATGTTGAAAATTACAATGCCAACGCCCTTTTCGTCGTTGCGGCTGATTTGCGCGTCGGCTTTCGCGAAGGCGTAGCCCTTCTTCTTGTAGTATTCGACGATTTTATCGGCGTCGCGGCTGATGCGGCGGTCGTCCAAAACGCCGCCCGCGGAGCTTGTTATCTGGTCGATTATGCGCGAGCTCGAATAGTTTTTGTTGCCGCGCACGACGATTTGCGAGATGCGG
>JAFXRX010000106.1 GCA_017526045.1 Opitutales bacterium | reverse complement strand
TGTTTTGCCGTTTTGCAGCTTTATTTGCGCGCCCTTAATCTGCGGCGCGCCGAGGACGTACTCCGCGGAGGCGGGGTCAAAGGGGTAGAAGCCGAGCGCGCCGAAGACGTGCCATGCGCTCATTTGGCCGCAGTCGTCGTTGCCGCAAAGCCCGTCGGGCTTGTTGAGGTAGAATTTGTCGAATATTTCGCGCACGAGCTCCTGCGTTCTGTGCGGCTTGCCCCAAAGAGAGAAGAAGTAGACGACGTGGTGGCTCGGCTCGTTGCCGTGCGCATACTGGCCTATTCTGCCCGTAGCGTCGGCGGCGAAGCCCGCGCCGTCCTTTTCTTCGGGCGCGGAAAAGAGCATTTCGAGAGCCTGCGCGGCTTTTTCGTTCCCGCCGAAAAGCTCCGCGAGCCCCTCCGGGTCCTGGTTGACGTGCCAAGTGTACTGCAGGGCGTTGCCTTCGATGTAGTCGCGGCCGCAGCCGCCCGCGTTGGGGAATTTAAACGGGTCGAAGGGCTCACGCCAATTCCCGCCGGAGTCCTTGCCGCGCATAAAGCCGGAATTTTTGTCGAAGAGGTTTTTGTAGAATTTTGAGCGCGCCAAAAAGCGGTCGGCCTCGTTTTTTGCGCCCGCGGATTTTGCGAGCAGCCAAACGCAGTAGTCGTCGTAGGCGCATTCGAGGGTGCGCGCGACAGAGGCGCGGTTTTTCTCGAATGGGAAAAAGCCGAGCTTTTCGTATTCCGCGCCGAAATCCGACGTTTTAACCGCGGCGTTGAGGGCTTTTTTGAGGTCGATTTTTATGCCCTTTGCGTTCGCCTCCGCGAGAACGGGAATGGAGTGGTTTGCAATCATGCAGTAGTTTTCCTTGCCCCAAAGCGTCCAAATCGGAAGCTTTCCGAAGGCGTCAAAATGCCTGAGCATTGAGTCCGCGAAAATCTCGACTTTGTCGGGGCAAAGAATTGTGTAGAGGGGGTGCGACGCCCTGAAAGTGTCCCACAAAGAAAACGTCGAATAATACGCGCGCTTCGGCGAAAATGCCACCTTGCCGTACGCGCCGCGGTAAGCCCCGTCGATGTCGGCGATGTTGTTAGGCTGGATGAAATTGCGGTAGAGTGCGGTGTAAAAATTCTGCTTTTGGTCTTTGCATGCGCAGATTTCAATTTGCGAGAGCAGTTTTTCCCATTTTTCCCGGGTGTTTTTCATGGCTTGGTCGAAGCTCAAATTTTCGGCTTCCGCCTGCAGGTTTTTTTTCGCGCCCTCAATTCCCGTCGTGGAAATCGCGATTTTTACGACGAGCTCGCCGCTTTCAGGAAGGTCGAATTCCAGCGCGTAGCGCGAGGATTTTTCGTCGCCGCGGATTTTGGGCATAAGAGTTTTCTCTTTTATATTCGCGCTGAAGGACGCCGCAAAATAGACTTCGCGCCCGACCCACATTTTGGATTTCCTGTATCCTGTAACGAGCCTGGGGCTTTCAAAATTCACCGCGCCCTCGAGCGTGTTGTAGGTGAATACAGTCTCGCCTGAAATAATGCCGTGCTGGTTGTCGAAAAGAAGCCGCGCGTTTTGCGCGTCGTCGAAAATTATGCGGTAGATCGCGACGTGCTCGGTCGCCGTAGCCTCGACAAACGCCTTGGCGTCGTTTAGATAGACGCTATAGTGGGCGACGGACGCCTTTTCGTTGTTTTTGTCGAAAGAGCTTCTGTAGTTTTCGGTCTTTTGGCCTTTCAAAAACGGCATAATCGCCGCGTCGCCCAGGTCGGCGACGCCGGTGCCGTTGAGGTGCGTCTGCGAGAACCTGTAAATTTTTGCGTCGTCGTAGTTGTAGCCCGAGCAGTACTTCCATGCGCTGTTGCCGGTGTCGGGGGACGCCTGCACCAAGCCGAATGGGGCGCACGCCCCGACGAGCGCGTGGCCGTTTTGAGCCGTCCCGATGAAGGGGTTTACATAGTCGATTTTTTTGTCGGCGAAAGACTGCGCGGCGCAAATGGCTGCGGCGGCAAAAAATGCGGCTTTTAAAATTTTCATAGGCTTAAAATTTTTCAATTCCAATTATGGGCTAATCCTAATTCCTGGC
>JAFXRX010000105.1 GCA_017526045.1 Opitutales bacterium | reverse complement strand
GAGGTTTGCGGATTTTCTGCTCTCGGCAATCGCCGCAAACGACGGCGACGAAGCCCTCGCGAGGGAGCGGTTCGACAGGGCTTTTAAAAATCTGCCCGAAAACAACGAGCTAAACCTCGCTAAAAATTTCGCGAATTTTTGCGACATCAACGAGTTTTACAAGTACGAGGCAGAAAATCTCAAGCCATTTTTCATGGCGAATAAAACGCTGGTGCTCTCGGATTCGATGCTCTCGTGGCAGTTCGCGAAAGCCCTTATCGAAACTGGCGACGAGGCTCTTGCGGGCGTCGTCCTAAAAAATATGTTCAAGATTTTTGCGGGCGAAAAATCCGCGGACGGCGTCGATAAAATTCTGTTCGACGAGCGGGCTTGCAAAATCTTGAAAGACGGCGTTGAAGCGGGGGGCGGCGGGCTTGCGGGCGCCCGCGCGAAAATAATCAAAGGCGAAACCGAAGATTTGAAGCTGCCCGAGGACGCGAGCGTCGGGCTTGTGCTGAAATTTTTGCAGCTTAAAAAGCCCGTAAGCGAGGACGACCTAAACAGGGCGCTCGAGTCGGAGCAAAATTCGGAGTTCGAATGGCAGGCGTGGTACGCGCTTGCGGCGAACATGTTCGAGGAGGGGCAGTACGAAGTAGCCTACGCCGAGGCGATGTGCGCCTTGAGGCTCGCCCCCGATTCGCTTGAGGAGGCGTGGCCTATCCACATTTTAATGGGCGACTGCTTGCGTTTCCAAAAAAAATACAAGGAGGCGCGCGAGGCGTATTTGAAAGTCGCGCTCCCGCGCAGAATGCAGGGCGAGCCCGCCGCCGAGGCGGTCTACAAATGCGGGCTTTCGTATTTCGAGGAGGAAAAATGGGCGAACGCCTACGAGTGTTTCCAGAGGGTTTTTAACGCGTATTTCGGCTTTGAAAAATGGTCGAGCCGCGCGTATTACTACGGCGCGAAGGCTTTGCTCGAGCTTGGCGACAACGTGGGCGCGCGCAACGTTTTGAGGGAGTATTTGAAGTATTCGAGGCAAAAAGATTCCGAAATGTACAAAAGAAACGCGGCTCTGTGGTCGCGCATAAAATTGAATTGAATATTTTTTTCGGCGGCAGATCGTCTTTGCATTGTTTAAAAAAAGCATGAAAATATTGGGGCTCGATTACGGACACAAAAGAATAGGCCTTGCATACGCCGACGAACTTGGCGTGGCGTGCCCAATCGCCGCCGCGGTCGAGGCGGATTTCGAGGCTCGCATGGCGCACATCGCCCTTGAAATCGGGCGGCGCAAGCCCGACATGCTGCTTGTCGGCTACCCCTACAACATGGACGGCTCGGCAAGCCAAAAGATGAAGGAGGTCGACGAATTCATAGCGGCATTGAAAGCCCGCTTCAATCTGCCCGTCGAGACTTCCGACGAGCGCCTGAGCTCCTTCCAGGCTGAGGCGGACATGGCAGCCTTCGCCCCGAAAAAATCGCGCAAAAAAAGCGTCGCGGCGCGCCAAAAATACCGCAGAAGCGGCGACATCGACAGCCGCGCAATCGCAATCGTATTGCAGGACTATCTCGACAACAAACGCTGACATGCAAAAGACCCGCTTCAAATGTTTTTGCGCCTACGACGGCACCGATTTCAGGGGCTGGCAGAGCCAGGCTTGCGGCAACACAATCCAGGACTTCATAGAGCGGCGCCTGGCTGAAATTTTTTCGGAAAAAATCCGCATACACGGCAGCGGCAGAACCGACGCGGGCGTGCACGCAAAAGCCCAGGT
>JAFXRX010000104.1 GCA_017526045.1 Opitutales bacterium | reverse complement strand
TGTCGGTTTTGCTCAGGGGGCAGTATTATAATACAGCACCCCATTCGCAAAACACAACAAAAAGGACTCCCAAAAATGTTTTTGAAAAAAACTTTTTGGGATGTTAGTGGCGGCGAGGGCGTGTATCAAAAACATACTCGACCGAGCCGCACTTTTTGATCGCGGAGCAGATTGCCCAATTTCAGAGCTTTATGCCGCCCGCGTCACTTTATCTTTTTTCCGTCCACTATTACCTGTTGAATTAGCAGCGCCATGTCATGCTTCAAGGCGTCCGGACTTATATTCACCGACAAAATCTTCTTGCACACAGGGCACGCATACGAAACTCCCTTCCACGGCCCGCCCGAGTCCCTTTCCAACTCGATTTCTTCGACATTCAGACGGGTTATCGTTGCATTGCAATATGGACATTTAGATTTGTTTGACATATAAGAACCTCCTTAATAGTTAAAATACATTTAAATAAATAAGGGCGAAATTTGCAATACAAAAATTCATAAAAATCGCGCGGTTAAACGCTTGCGTTTTTGCGCGGGGCGAATTTGCTTAAGAAAAAAGAATGAATTTAACCCAAAAAGCAAAGGAAATCCTCGCCGATTTTCTAAAGGGCATAGAAAGCCCGGCATCAATCGACGCCACCTGCGGCAACGGCTTCGACACGCTATTTCTTGCGCAAAACAGCGGCAAAGCCGGCAAAGTTTTCGCTTTCGACATCCAGAAAGCGGCGGTCGAAAACACCCGCGAGCTGCTGCAAGAAAATTCGCTTTTGGACAGGGTTGAAATCTTCAACGCCCCGCACGAATTTTTGAAGGAAAAAATCCCGCAGGAGTATTTCGGCAAAATCAACGCCGCAATGTTCAACCTCGGCTGGCTGCCGAAATCGGACAAAAAAATCATAACCAAGCCCGAAAGCACAATCGCCGCGATTAAAGCCGTTGAGGAAATTGCAAACAAGCGCAAAAACCTAATCAGCGTGCTCGCCTACCCCGCGCACGGCGGCGGAAGGCGCGAATTTGAGGCCGTAAAAGAATATCTCTTAAAATTCAGCCCCAAAATTTTTGCGGACGAAAGCAACGCCGCCTCCCCCGCGCTTTTTATATTTGAAATCCGCTAATCGCCGAATTCGGCGCGAATTTTGCGCAAATGCCGCGCGGCGTAAATCACGCGCGGCGAGGGCGTAATGATAAGCCCCGTCGGGATAAAATATATTTTGCCGTTTTTTGCGGCGGGGGTTTTAGACCAAATTCTGTCGCGCAAAATTATTGATTTCTTGCGCTCAAAGTCCGCCTCGTCGTCCGCCTGCAAAATCAAAACTTCGGGTTTGGACGCCAAAACAAACTCCCTGGAAAGGACAGCCCACGCCGCCTTCGTGTTCCGCGCGATGTTGTAAAAGCCGCAGTTTTGCAAAAGCTGCCCCGCGTAGGTGTCGATGCCCGCCGCCATGTTGTCGAATAAAAATATTGCGCGGGGGCGCGCCTGTGCGGGGTTCAAGTCGGCGGTTTGCTCCCTTATTTTTTTTGCAAGAGAGGCGCCCTCTTTTGCCTTGCCGAAAAGCTCCCCTATTATTTCCGTATTTTTTGCTATATTTTCAAGCCCGTCGGGATGCAGCAAAAAAACGCGGATGCCAAGGCTTTCGAATTTTTTTAGAAGGAAGTCGGCGGTGGTGTTTTGCAGAACCGCGATTTGCGGGCGCAGGGACAAAATTTTTTCGTAATTTGCGTCGACAAACCCGCCGACTACTTCCTTTTGCGCGAGGCACTCGGCTATTGCCGCGCCCCCGGGTGTGCCCGCCAAGATTTCCGGATACTTGCAGAATTTCGACACGCCCAAAAGATATTCGCCCGCCCCGACGGCGCAAATTGTCTCGCTCATCGCGGGGGTAAGGGTGATTGCCTTCGGCGGCGTTTCGAATGAAAATTTGCGCCCCGAGACGTCGCATACATCGTAGGCGGCAAGCCGCCCCAAAGAGGCGAAAAGCAAAAAAAGCGTTGCAAGGGTTCCTAAAATCTTCATATTTCAAAAAAGCAGTAAAAATAAAGGATATGCGGCTGTCAAAGCCTTTGTTTGAATAAAAAAATGACCAAAATTTAAAAAATTTGGTAAAAATGGTTGACAGACAGGCAAGAATAACTACCTTTGCCTGTTTTAAATTTCAAAATTTTAAGAAACAGACAGGCAAGATATGGGACAACCAAAACGCAAACAGTCCAAACAGCGTTCGCGCAAACGCCGCGGCGCAAATCAATTTGAACTTCCGCAGCTGATGAAAGACTCGGCTGACGGCACTCTTTATATGCCCCACAGAGTAAATCCCTCCAACGGCACATACAGAGGCAAGCAGGTCATCAGCGCAAAAGTCTGAGCCCCTGGCTTAAATTTGTCAAACTGAGCGGGTGCGGCGTTTTTTTATGGACGACGCCCCCGTTTTTCGTATATAGTAGCCGCTAATATAAAATAGATTATGGGCGAAAAACTCGGCACATCTTGCATTGCAGTGGACGCAATGGGCTCCGACCTGGGCCCGGGCGAAATAATTGCGGGCGTGTGCAGGGCTTTGAGGGAAAGCAAAAGCGGCGTAAAAATAATAGCTGTCGGCGACGAAAGCCAAATTAACGACCACTTGCGCCAAAACGGCTTTTACAGGGACTCGCGCATAGAGATTTGCCACGCAAGCCAAGTCATAGAAATGCACGAAAAGCCAATCCAGGCGATGCGCGCAAAAAAAGACTCCTCTATGATGAAGGCCATAGACCTCGCGAAGTCGGGGGCGGCAGACGCCGTTTTAAGCTGCGGCAACACGGGGGCTCTGATGGCCGCGGGCACCATAAAGCTGCGCACGATGCCCGGCATAGAGCGCCCCGCCCTCGGGGCGATTATCCCCTCCGACAGGCGCAACTTCATTTTGATTGACGTGGGCGCAAACCCCGACCCGCGCCCCGTAAATATGCGCGACAACGCCATTTTGGGCGCAAACTACGCAAGAATTGCGGGGATTGCCGACGCCCCGAAAGTCGGGCTGCTTTCAAACGGCACCGAAGACGGCAAGGGCAACATCCTTACGCAAAACGCGCACATTTTGATGTCGAACTCGCTCGAAAGGGGCATGTACGCGGGGCTGATTGAGGGCTTTCAAGTCTTCCAGGGCGACTGCGACGTGATAATCTGCGACGGCTTTACGGGCAACATCCTCTTGAAGACGCTCGAAGGCATCACAAAGATGCTAAAAGGCATGCTCAAGGAGGAGCTTACGCGCAACTATCTGCGCAAATTCGGCGCGCTCTTGGCAATGGGCGCGTTCAAAGGCATAAAAAACAGGATACCGGTTGAAAAATTCTCGGGCGCGCCGCTTTTGGGCTTGAACAAGCTCATAGTCAAAGGGCACGGCTCAAGCAACAGCGCGCAGGTTGCGGGCGCATTGGGCATCGCCATAAAATGCGTGCGCCGCCGCCTAAACGACTGCATTTCCGCCGATTTGGAAAGAATTCGCCTGGCAGAGAATAAAGCCGAAGAAACCCAGGACGATAAAAAAGAATGAAAGAAAAATCCGTAATAATCAGTGGCACGGGCTCCTACGTTCCCGAAAAAATTCTTACAAACGACGACATCTCAAAGTTTGTCGACACTTCCGACGAATGGATTTACACGCGCTCGGGCATCAAGGAGCGCAGAATTGCCGCAAAAGACGAGGCTGCAAGCGACATGGCTTTAATTTCGGCTCGTCGCGCGCTCGAAAACGCGAACTTGAAGCCGCAGGACATGGATCTTGTAATCGTCACGACAGTCAACCCCGACATGCTCTTCCCCTCGACTGCGTGCATTTTACAGGCGAAGCTCGGCATACGCAACAACATCCCCTGCTTCGACATCGAGGCGGCGTGCTCGGGCTTTGTCTACGGGCTGGAAGTGGCGTCAAAAATGATGAAGTCGGGCTACTACAAAAACGCATTGGTGGTCTCGACAGAAAAGATGAGCTCAATGGTCGACTGGCAGGACAGGGGCACATGCGTATTGTTCGGCGACGGCTCGGGCGCGGCGGTCTTGTCGGTCTGCGACGAAAAGGACGTCGGGATTTTGGATACGGTTTTGGGCGCGGACGGCTCGGATACCGCCACTTTAAAAATGCCCGCGGGCGGGTCTCTGATGCCGCCGACAAAAGAGACTGTCGAAGGGCGCCTGCACTTCCTGCAGATGAACGGCCGCGAAGTTTTCAAGCACGCCGTAAAAATCATGGGCGAAAAATCCTTCGAGGTAATCGAAAGATACGGAATTGAGCCCGGGCAGATAAACCTGCTTATCCCCCACCAGGCGAACACAAGAATAATAGAAAGCGTGGCAAAGCGCCTGAAGCTGCCAATGGAAAAGGTCTTTGTAAATATCGAAAAATACGGCAACACATCGTCGGCTTCGATACCGATCGCCCTCGACGAAGCCCTGAAAGCGGGCAAAATCAAGAAGGGCGACTACATTTTGTTCGTCGCCTTCGGTGCGGGCTTGACGTGGGGCGCGACTTTGGTAAAGTGGCATTAAATATTTATGGCAAATTTCGGCTTGAAAGTTTTTTTGGCAATTTCAATCGCGCTTGCGTTTTCCTGCGCGGAAGCCGCCATTGTCTGGGAAAAAGGCAAAGGCTGGCAGGTTGAAGGCGGCGTGCTGGAAAGCCTGATTTCCGACGCCGACGCAAAAAACGCGCTGGAGGCCATGAACAAGGCGGCGGAAGCCCAGGAAAAAGAGGACATTTCCGAGGCGATAGCCTACTATAAAATTGTGGTGCAAAAATACCCGCTTTCAATTTTCACGCCCGACGCCTATTTGCAGCTTGCAATCCTTTACAGGCTCGACGGGCAGTTCGAGGAGGCGCACAGGTGCCTGGAGCTCATCGTCAAAAACTACCCGGGCTTTGAAAAGTACAAGGCGGTAATTTCCGAGGAATACGAGCTCGCAAGCGCAATCCAAAGGGGCGAGCGCCCGTACCTTTGGGGAATAATCCCGTGGTTTAAAGATTTTAACGTCGCCATAAAAATTTACGAAAGCGTCGTAAAAAACGCGCCCTACTCCGACTACGCGCCGATGGCTCTTATGAACATTTCGCTTATCGCCAACGAAATCGACAAGCCCGAAGTCGCAATCGACGCGCTCGACAGGCTCATAAACACCTACCCGCAAAGCCCCCTCGCGCCAGACGCCTACCTCGAAATGGCAAAGACCTACCGCGAAATGTCCGCGGGCCCCGACTACGACCAGGCGACTGTCGTAAAGGCCATGGATTTCTACCAGGACTTTCTGATTTTGTTCCCGCAAAACGCGGCAATAGCAAACGCCGAAGCGGGCTTTGACCTGATGCAGGACATCCACGCGCGCAGCCGCCTGGTCATGGGCGACTTCTACTATTACTACAGAAACAACAACAAGGCGGCGTCAATTTTCTACAACCAGACAATAACAATCGCGCCAAAAAGCCCGGCAGCACTCGAGGCAAAAGAGGGCTTGCGCAAAATAGCAAACGGCGAAATCGCGCCGATGACGCCTGTGGACTTCTTCTTCGGCAGATACAAGCGCCCCTCTTACGACGCGCTCGAGGACGAGTCGAAAATCGAAAGGCTAAACGCGGAGGCGTTCGACATGAGGTCGGCTGAAATGTTCATAACCGCCCCGGGCGTCTGGGTCGAAGAGGAGCTTGGCAATTCTACAATCAAAAAGGAGCAAAACGCCCAAAAGACCGTAATCGAGGATTTTGAAAACGGGCTTGAAGGCGAAGGGTTTGCCCAATGACAGGGAGCTTGATTATGCGCAAAACATTCCTGAATTTTTTACTCGCGGCGATTTCGGTTTTTGGGCTTTGCGCCTGCAACTACACGCTCGACGGAACCGCCCAGCCCCTGCCCTTCAAGACAATCGCCGTAAAGCAGGTTGTGAACAACTCCTACGCCCCGCAGGCGTCAAACCCGCTCATGGTTCAAGTCTGCACAATGCTCTCGCAGACGCCCGCCCTAACGCTTGTCGACCTCGACGACGCCCAGGCTGTTCTTGAAATCACCCTCGACGACTACACAAAAACAATCTACGCAACCGACTGGCGCGACACCGACATGGCAAAGGCTCTAACCATAAAACTTTCCGCCACCTGCACCCTGCGCAACCTCAAAACCGGCGAAGTAATTTTCAAAGACAGGCCTTTCAGCGTCAAAAACCACATTTACAACAACGACGGCTTTTTGAACGCCGAATATCAAAACATGACTTCCTTAACGGGAATGCTCGCGCGTAAAATTGTCGACGGCGTTTTGGGCGTATGGTAGAAAATCCTCTAATTTTAGCCCCGTCAATCCTTGCGGCAGACTGCGCCGCATTGGGGGAGGCCGTCGGCAAAATCAAAAGCGCGGGGCTAAGCTGGGTGCACTTCGACGTCATGGACGCGCACTTCGTGCCAAACCTCTCTTTCGGCCCGCAATTTCTAAAAAGCCTGCGCGCCCTCTACCCCGACATGTTTTTCGACGTCCACCTGATGATGGACAACCCGCACCTGTATATCGACGCGTTCGCATCTGCCGGCGCAAGCCTCATAAACGTGCACATCGAGCCCGATTTTCCAATCGCCGAAACCCTGCGCGAAATACATTTGAAGGGGCTTAAAGCGGGCATTACAATCAAGCCCAAAACGAGCGTCTACGAGCTTGCGCCCTATTTGCCGTTTGTCGATTTGGCTATGCTTATGACTGTGGAACCGGGTTTCGGCGGGCAAAAATTCATCGAAAATTCGTACGAAAAAATCGCCGCAATCAAAAAATTGCGCGACGAGATGAAACTGAATTTCCGCATAGAAGTGGACGGCGGCATAACGCCCGAAAACATAGCAAATTGCGCAAAGGCGGGCGCGGACACAATCGTCGCGGGAACCGCGTTTTTCAAGCACGAAAAAGAGCTCATGGCGGCGTTCAAAAACGCCTAAAATTTTTTCGAAAAAATTTTTTACAAAAAATAAAAACAGCTTAGTCTATATAATAACTAAATTGTTTTATTTTTTATGAAAACGAAATTATCACTTTTTGCCGCGGCATTGATAGGCGGCGCAAGCCTCGCCATCGCAGCCGCAAAAAAGGGCGAAAGCCTAAACAAATTCGTATCCGACGTATTAAGCGCAAGCGTTTAGTCCCCATATTTCATAAAAATTTTCGCGCCTGAATTTTCAGGCGTTTTTTATTTTTGACAACGCAATTTTTGTATTCTTAATTTTTCATTATTGTTTAAACCCATTGCAGCGGGCGCACAGAAAGCTCCCAAATTGGGCGAGATGCGAGCACAGCAAAAAGGGGCGCGAGAGAGTGTACAAAAACGTACTCGAACAAGCACCCCTTTTTGATCGCGGAGCAGATTGCCCAATTTGAGAGCTTTATGCCGCACGCGCCACAAAAATTTTCACCCCTTGCAGCGGGCGCAGTGCAAAAGCG
>JAFXRX010000008.1 GCA_017526045.1 Opitutales bacterium | reverse complement strand
GGCTTTTGCGGTGCTCTCTATCAAATTCCAATTTGCCTCGCCCCTGTAGCCCTGGATTTTGCTCCTGCCGTGAAGGGCGATTGCCTCGACCCCCGCGTCTTCGAGCCTCAAGGCGGCGCCGGGCAATATCGTGTCCGCGCCCCAGCCCGTGCGCATTTTCGCGGTTAGCGGAATTTTTTTCAGGGCGAGTTTCACGCGCCTTGCTATTTTTTCCATCCGCGGCACATCCTTTAACAAAGACGCCCCCGCCCCCGCGTCGACTGCGTTCGGCGCGGGGCAGCCGCAGTTTATGTCGATGAAATCCGGCGCAAAGTTTTCCTCTACAAAGGCGGCGGCGTCCGCCATTTCGAATTCGTCGCCGCCGAAGAGCTGCACGCCGCAAGGCCTTTCGCAGGGCTCTATTTTTATTTTTTCCAAAATCTTCGGGGCTTTTGAAAGCACGGCGCGCGCGTGGACAAATTCGCTAACGCAAACGTCGGCGCCGTTTTCGCGCGCAATTTGCCTGAACGCCGCGTCGGTGCAGCCCGACATCGGCGCAAGATAAATATCCCCCTTCTTTAAAAAATCGGGCATTTTCTAAAAGCTCCAAACCGCGAACCCCTGGTGCGCCTTCACCGCGAAAACGCCGACGTTGTACGCGAAGTGCGCCAAAAAGCACGGCAATAGCGACGCGGATTTATTGAGCGGGTTGAACCTCGCAAAATAAAGCCACATCGAATTTAGAAATATAAAAGCGGTGCTGAACGCCGCCGCAGAAGTAAAGTTGAAAGAAAATCCGCCCGAGGCGGAAAAATCCCACAAAAACGGGTGCAGAATAGCAAACAGCGCGGAGGCGAAAAACGCCGAAGCCCACAAAACGCCGCGCCCTTTTTTTGTGATTACAATGTAGCCCCTGAAAATTATCTCCTCCGTAACGGCCGCGCCAATCCAGACAAACACCGCCCAAAATTTTACAGAGCTCTGATCTTCCCTAAAGCCGAGCCTGCCCTCCAAAAAAGTCTCGGCAGCCAAGACGGCAAGCGCGCCCGCGACCGCGAGAGCCGACGCCCCAAACCCCGCGAAACTCGCGCCGGGCAAAGCCCTCGAGCCTGTTTTTCCCGCGCGCGCGTCCTCGAGCCAAATCTTGAAAAAGTATGCGCCCGCCAAAAAAACCAAAACTGCATATATCGGATTATCTTGCATATTGGCAATAAAAGCGGGCGTTTTAAAAATTTCAACTTTTTTTAATTGCGCAATCCCCGCATATATGAGAGACTGCACATTCTTATTTCCGAAAGAATGGGCTTAAACAACAAAAAGTTTAAAATTTTCGCCGAAAGCTTCAAGAAGCACACCTCGCAGCTCAAGGCCTCGCTCAGAAAGCAGGCGGCGGGCTTTGAAAAGGAAGTGCGCAAGCAGGCGTCGGATTGCGTGAAGGCGCAGGGCAAATATTTGCGCCCGATGCTTGTCTATTGCTGCGCCCCCTCGATAAAGCCGCAAGACGCCGAGCTGCAAAAGAGAGCCTCTTCGGTCGAGCTCATACACCTCGCCTCGCTCATACACGACGACGTAATCGACAACGCCGACTTGAGGCGCGGGGAGGAGACTATTTTCAAAAAATTCGGCGCGCGAACCGCCATACTTTTGGGCGACGCTATTTTCGCGCACGCAATGCAGCTCGCGCTTTCAGACGGCTCGCGCGAAATTTCCATGAAGGCCGTCGAAACCGTAAAAACCCTCTCGCAGGGCGAAATAATGCAGACCCTTGCAAAAGACCGCAAGACCGACATGCAAAAATACCTTTCGATAATCGACGGCAAAACGGCGTCGCTGTTTGAGTTTGCGTGCTTTTTGGGCGCGAGCCTCGAATGCGGCTCGGGCTCCGAATGGGCCGCCGCCGCGCAAAAGGCGGGCAAAAGGCTCGGCAGGGCCTACCAGATGTTCGACGACGTCTGCGACTGGAAAATTTCGGAAAGCGAATCGGGCAAAACCGCGGGCACGGATTTTCTTTCGGAAAAGCAGACTTTGCCTGTAATCGTGCTTTTAGGCGAGATGCCGAAAAAGGAAAGCGCGGCGCTTTCAAAGAATTTAAAGAGCCGCACGCCCGACGAGCTCAAGCAAAAAATGCGCCGTTTCGGCGTGCTTGAAAAGTGCGTAAAAATTTTCGAGGGCGAAATCGCGGAAGCCCGCAAGGCGGTTGCCAAGTTCGAAGGGCAAAACGCAAAGCTTCTCGAATTTTGCGACGCGCTAAGCGACATGATGCCGCATTCCTAAAACCTGCAAAATATGCGCGAAATTTTTTCGATAGGGATAGACCACAATTCCTGCGACCCCTCTTTCATAGCGGAATATTCGCTTGGCGAAAACGAGGGCTGCGGCGCGTGCGCGCGCGCCTTGCAAACAGAGGGCGTCGACGAATTTTTCACCCTCAGCACCTGCAACCGCGTCGAAATTTTCGCTGTGGGCGAGCCCCAAAAGCTCTTCGGCGCGTGCCTCGAGGCGGCGACGCTCGGCGGCCTGCGCGACCCTCAAAAATTTCTCGAAAAGGCGCGCATTCTCAAAAACAAGGACGCCATCGTCCACCTCTTCGAAACCGCCTCCGGGCTGAACTCGCAAATGGTTGGCGAGACCGAAATTTTGGGGCAGATAAAAAAGGCTTACGCCGCCGAAAAAATCTACTGCAAGGCGGTCTTGAACCGCGCCCTTCAAAAGGCGATGCAGTGCGCCAAGTGGATACGCACCAACACCGAAATCGGCAGCGGCAGCACCACGATAGGCTCCGTGGCCGCCGAAGTCGCCTCGCGAATATTCGAGGACGTCAAAAAGACAAAGATTTTGCTCGCTGGCTCGGGCGAAGTCGGCAGGAGCGTCGCAATGGCCCTCGCGGCAAGGGGCGCTGAAAACATAACAGTGGCAAGCCGCACCTGGGAAAAAGCCCGCGCCCTCTCCGACGACGTCGGCGGCAGCGCAATAAATTTTGAAAGGATTGCCGGCGAGCTCGGCAAATACGACATCGCAATCTTCGCCCTTTCCAACGCCGCGGGCATAATAAATTTCGACACCGCGCAAAAGGCGGAGCAGCTGCGCAACGCCTCCCCCATTTTCATTATGGACCTCGCGGTCCCGCGCAACGTCTGCGCCGAATGCGCGGGCCTCGGCGGCGTATTTCTCTATGACTTGGAGGATTTGTCGAAGGCGGCGAACGAAAATTTGCAGGCGCGCATGGGCGAAATCGAAAAGGCAAAAAATATAATCGAAAAAAAGGCGCAGTACCTCTGCGATCGCCTCGGCGATTTTTGACGGCGATTTTTTAAAACGCCGCCGCGCAAAAAAAACTCTTATTTTGTTGACAAATTCCGCGGATAAAAGAACATCGAGGGTAATTTTGTTTTATTTCAAAACCAATTTTTTATCAAGGTATAAATATGACAACAATCGTAGACATCAGAGCAAGACAAATCATCGACTCCCGCGGCAATCCCACCGTTGAAGTCGACGTAGAACTCGCAGACGGCTCGCTTGGCCGCGCGGCAGTACCCTCGGGCGCGTCGACAGGCGTTTCCGAAGCGTTGGAACTGCGCGACGGCGCGCTGCCCGAAAAGGCGTTCCCCAAGGGCTTCAACGCAAAGAAGCGCTTTTTGGGCAAGGGCGTCATCAAGGCGGTTGAAAACGTAAACACAATCATCGCCCCCGAACTCATCGGCTTGGACGCCACCGACCAGGTAAGCGCTGACAAGCTCATGCTCGCCCTCGACGGCACCAAGAACAAGGCAAAGCTCGGCGCGAACGCTATCTTGGGCGTTTCTCTTGCAATCGCAAAGGCCGCGGCGAACTCTTTGGGCCAGCCCCTCTACAAGTACCTCGGCGGCCCGAACGCAAAAGTCTTGCCCGTTCCGATGATGAACATCATGAACGGCGGCGCCCACTCCGACGCCCCCATCGACATCCAGGAATTTATGATTATGCCCGTAGGCGCCCCGACATTCAGCGAGGCTGTAAGAATGGGCGCGGAAGTCTTCCACTCTTTGAAGAGCGTTTTGAAGGGC
>JAFXRX010000103.1 GCA_017526045.1 Opitutales bacterium | reverse complement strand
GAGCAAGATGTATCGTTGATAATGCCGCTTTCTACATTTGCGTTTATTGAACAGTTGGTTATAGTTGGAGAAGAACCCCCATAGTTGCAAATGCCTGTCCATCTGTTTCCGTTTATGACGCAGTTTTCGATTGTAGGCGAAGAAAAATTTAAGTTATAAATGCCATACTTGCCATTTGTAATCCCAACAGAATCCAATTTTGCGGAGCTTGTTAAGGGATTTGCTTCTGTATTTTCATTATGGATTACGTGATAATCCAAATTTTCGCCGTCTAAGATTGTTGCATTGCCGCTTGCGCGGGCGTCCAATGAAGTTTCGTTGCCCGCGAAGCCGCCGTATATTGCGACGTTGTTTTTCATTACAAGCGACGAGCCGTGCTTGTATGTGCCTTTTGCAATCCAGACTTCGCTCGGGCTTTCGTCGGTGGCAACAGCCGCCGCAGCGTCGATTGCCGTTTGAACGTCTTTAAAGGCTTTTACCCAGCTTTTGCCGTCGTTAGAGTCGCTGCCCGAAGTCGTTACGTAAAACCTCCCGCCTGCAAAGCTTGTAAGGGTAAATAATAAAACCGCAAGAACTGTGCATATATTTTTCATAACAAAAATAGAACTGATTTTTGTATTTAAATTATAAAGCTTTGTTCCATTTTCAAGCTTTTTTAGTTTTCATATAAAATTTATCCAAAATAAATTCGGCAGCTTAGGCAAAATACTTTATTGCCTAACAAATTTTGGCTTGAAAGAAAAGGCGTTTAAATACCACAATATTCGTAAATAAAAATTTTTTCAGCGCGCGATAAAAAAATGCTCAATTTAAATCAAAAATTAAAAGACGCCGTTTTTTACGGCATTCTCGACACGGGCTATGTCGAGCCCCAAAACATGTATGAAAAGTGCAAGCAGCTGATTGCGGGCGGCTGCGGTATTATTCAGCTTAGAGCCAAAAAGCAGTCCAACTTGGAGCGCGCCAAAATGGCTGAGGAAATCCTGCCGCTTTTCAGCTCCCCCGACGCCCCCATTTTCATCATAAACGACGACGTCGAGCTTGCCGCAAAGCTGCCGCGCGCCGGGCTTCACATTGGCCAGGACGACATTTCCCCTTTCAAAGCCCGCGAAATGTTGGGCGAAGGCAAAGCGCTTGGGCTTTCCACGCACTCGCCCGAGCAGGCGAAGGCTGCAAACGCGCTTGCGGGCGTCATAAATTATTTTGCCGTGGGCCCGATTTACGCTACCGCCACAAAGCCCGGGAGAATTCCCGTCGGCTTGGAGCTTGTAAAATTCGCCGCGCAAATGAAGCCCGAGCTTGCCTGGTTTGCCATAGGCGGCGTAAATTTGAAAACCGCCGCGGACGTCGCAAACGCCGGCGCGCAAAGAATTGTTGCGGTTTCCGACGTCCTGAAGCCCGCCGACACCGCCGCCGCCGTCAAAGCCCTAACGCGCGAGTTCCTCGGCGCAAAGGCGCGCAAAGACTAATTCCGCCCCCAACGCAAAAGGCGGAGTTTTAGCAAATTTTAATGTTTGGAGCGCAGCCTTTTTAACAAATTTTTGAATTTTAATTTTAAGAATTGCGGATAAATAATGCGTTTTCTGCATAGCAAGAATTGTGAAATCTTATTCTTTATTGCGTCTTTTGGCAAAAATTTATTCGGCACCATAATAAATTCTTTGCATTCGGGGAATATATCTTTTGAAACCTGCATATTTCTTTTTTGAAAATGCACGTAGCATGTCTGCGTTTTATCGTTTTTTGAGACTCTTGTTAATCCGTCTTTTGAAAACGAAAAATATACCCATTTCTTGGGCTCGCCATCGAACTTTTGAAAAACTTTTTGATACGATTCAAAGTGCTTATATTTTACGGATATGTCGTCAAAATCGATTTTATCGTAAAATTTGTCTTTCGCATAGGCGTCCCAAAGCCTGCTGACGCCGCCCCATTCGTCGAAAGAATACGACTTGCCGGATTGGAGAACTTTTTTGTAGGAAACCCCGATATTGTTTTCGAGGCGGTAAAAAGAATTAACATGCGGGCTATTTCTATAAATAGAAAGATGGCCTCTTGAATAAATTCTATCGTATTTATCCAGAATTTCATCTGTCACAAAATTTCTTATATTGCCAAAAATCATGTCGCAGTCGCAATGCCCCCAAAAGTCAAACGCCTGCAATTCCTTTTGGAAAATTTCCCCATATGCCGGGCGGAAATCGCAAAACTTATACGGCGAGTCGAGGGATATTTCAAAATCGAACAAAGATTGTATTCTCTTTTTAACCTCGCCAAAAGTAGTATTAATAAATACGACATTCGGCGGCACAAAACCTGAATATTTTTCAGGGTCGATATCCGTAAAGATAAGCCACGTTATTGAAGGGTTATTCGCGCAGCTTCTGAGCCACAAATTAAAATAATTATTAAATTTCCCGAAATAAGGAATTACCAACGCTATAGATTTCATTTTGACATTTTCCGAAATTGCGCAAACGCTGTCAATTAAAATTCAAGCGCCCGCATTAATCTTTTGCCGACCGGCGCATTGCATTTGCCTTTTAGATTTTAATATAAATTTTACTATTATTTTACGATTGCAATCAGGTCTTTTAGGTCGACGCGCTTTTCGTAGATTGCCTTGCCGACTATTGCGCCCTCCAAACCGCCGATTGCGTTTAGCTTTATGATGTCGTCGCGGCTTGCGACGCCGCCCGAGGCAATCAAGCCCATTCCGTATGGCTCAATCAATTCTTTCATCGCCTTTTGCGCGGGGATGTTTGCGCCCGTCAGCATTCCGTCGGTTGAAATATCCGTATAAATCAGGGTTTTTACGCCCATTTTCGCCATTTCAATAGCAATGTCCGAGGCTTTTTTTTGCGAGACTTCCACCCAGCCTTTGATTGCCGCATTGCCGTCTTTTGCGTCGATGCCCACCGCGATTTTTTCGCCAAAAATTTCCAGAAGCTCCGCGACGAATTCGGGGTTGGTGCAGGCTTTCGTGCCGATAATCGCCCTGCTTACGCCGCTATTTACCGCGTTTTGCACCGCCTTGACCTCGCGCATGCCGCCGCCCATTTCCACGAATATTCCGAGGCTTGCGATTTTTTCCACCGCCTTCAAATTCGCGACACCGCCCGCGAACGCGCCGTCCAAATCCACGACGTGTATCCGCTCCGCACCCGCGTCGGCAAAGGAAAGCGCGGCGTCGAACGGGTTTTCGAAGTACACGGTTTTGTCGGACGCCTCGCCCTGGCGCAGGCGCACGCACTTGCCGTCTTTAATGTCTATTGCAGGATAAATTCTCATTGCGGACTATTCAAATTAAAGGAGAGTTTTTATCAACAAAAAAAGCGGCGCAAATTTCCGCGCCGCCCTAAAAAAATTTTTTCCGCTACTTTTTAAGCGGCTTGATTTTTATGTTGCGGTAGAAGGTGTTGCCCTTGCCGTGCAAGCCCTGAAAGCCGATGTTGCCGATGGTTGGCACTTCCGCCCTCGCGCGCTTGCGCAGCCACGCAAAGGGCTGCGAGCCGTCGGGGTTCTTGTCTTTGTCGGTAAACTTCGACATGTCAAAGTCGTTTGCAAGCTCGCCGTTTATATAGACTTTTATAGACTGCCCCTTGCAGACGAGCTTGAGCTTGTTCCACTGTTCGAGCGGCTTTGTGTAGTTTTTATCGGCGCCCTGGAAGCCGAAAACCGCCCCGCAAGTGCCCTTGGGGCCGAACCTGCCGAGCCAGTAGTCGTAGTCGGCAATCTGGATTTCTATGGATTAGGGAATCCAGTCGTCGTTGTTTTTGGAATAGACGATAATGCCGCCGTTGCCTTCTTTGGTTACTTTAAACTCGAGGGTAAGCTCGAAGTTTTCGTACTCGTCGTTCGTCCACAAAATGACGTCTTTTGTGGAGGAGAGCTCGCCCTTGTCGTTGAACGACCAGACGGGCTCTTTGCAGTGCGCGTTGCTCAAATCTTTTTTGAACAGCTCCTTTGCCCCCGCGCCCAGACATACGCCCAGCGCGGCAATCGAAATAAGAATGCGTTTCATCATAACGGATTTTAGTTTGCAAAAATTTCGGAAATGCGCAAGAGCAAACATTTTTAAAAAAGCTCGCCCTGGACGGGCTCTTGCGGCGGCAGAAATTCGGCGAATTTTTCGCGCCAGTCGTCGAGCTTTTTCAAGTAGTAATCGGGGTCGTAGGGCAGCGTTTTTGCGTCGTACATTTCGACGGGGTACGCCCGCTTCCAGTCCGCGCCCTTTTTGAGCTCGGCGTTGCTTATGAAGTACGAAACCTTGTCGCCGGCGCGCGGCGGATTTTCGAGCTTGCACGCCGCCTCCATCGAAGCCCTCCTGCCCTTGCCCGTATCTTGTATCGACTTTTTGTACGCCTCGACAGACGCGCTTATGTACTCGCTTTTGGCAAGCTCGCTTATGTCCATTGCGCCGCTTTCGATTTTTTTGCGGACTGACGAAAGCAGGTCTTCGATTTTTTCATCGGATGCTCCGAGCTCGATATTTATAAAGTCCCAGGTAAGCTTCCGCAAAAAGCCCTCCATCGAGCGGCTGCGCAAAGCCGAGCCTTTTAGAAGCACTCCGTCGCCTGCCAAAAGCGCGTAGTTTTTTGCCTTGTAGCAGAACATCGACTTGTACGCGCCGTCGAATTCGAGCTCGACGCCCTGCGGCAGGTGCGCCGCGGCTTTCGGCAGCAAGTCCTGCGGGTGAGAAAAATAGTCCCCGCATGAGATGTAAATGCCGTCGGTGTCGGCCTCCAAAATCTCGCAGCCCTCGCGCGTGAAATTTTCGATGAGCCCAGCCAAAAGCTCCCTGCCCTTTGTTGTGATTTCGTCAGCCAAAGCGGCGTCGCCGAAGCGGGCCGTGGCAAGCCCCAAATAGCCGTAGAATGAATTTATCAGAATTTTGAAGCTTGCCTGGCGGGCGTTAAATTCGTTTTTCTCCTCGGGGTTTTTCGAAGTTTTGGCGAGCTTTTTGTATTCAAGGCGGTAAGCGCGAAGCTCTCTTAGAACGTCGAGGAAAATTTTGAGATAGTCGCTTTTGGGGCACTTTGAAATTGCGAGCATCAGGCTCGGGTAAAGAGACGCCACGTCGTAGTGCAAAACGTTTTTAAAGACGCCCGTCTTGAAGCTTTCCGAAAACCCGCCCGAGACAAAATTTTGCGCGGTTGGAATCGGCGGCAAAGCGGCGTTTGCGTGCAGATATTTTTCGAGAAAAACGTACTCAACCTTCATGCCGCTCCCGCGCAAAATGCACTCCTGCAATGTCAGCGGGAAATTGCCCGCCTGCGCGAAATACGATGGCAAAAGCCTGTTTGCAAGCTCGCGCGTCTCGCGGATGTCGTCCAAAAGATACTTTCTGAACGTCTCCCTGTCGGAGAAAAAAAAGTCCTGAATTTTATCGCCCGCTATGTAGGTGCGCTCCTCTTTTTTTGAAAAGCCGAAGTGGATTGAGGCGGCCTTGAGGGAGTAAGAGTCCATCTCGCGCGCGGAGATGTCGTAAAGCTGCAGCATTATGAATGTGTCGACGACGGTGCGCCCGGGGATGTCGCAGCGCGGATAGTCGAAGATGCGCTCGGCGATTTTTATGCGCGAGTTTCTGGAAGAGCATTCGCCGCCGAACCTGCCCCAGAGCATTTTCATATTCAATTTCTTCAGCCTTTTGCGGATGAATTCGAGGTCGAAGCGGAAGATGTTGTGGCCTTCAATCGTGTCGGGGTCGAGGTCTAAAACGGCGTTTTGCACGTCCGAAAGAAGCTTGCGCTCGGCATCGTCGGTCATTTCCCCGATTTCCAAAAGCAGATTTTTTTCGCCGAATTTTATGCCGACTGCGATTACCCTGTCGCCATCCCTTTCCGGATCCGAAAAGCCGCATTCGGACGAAGTTTCAATGTCGAGCTGCATTCGCCTGAGCTCGGAAAAGCGCATATTTTTGTGCATTCTTGCGCGGTTTTGCATCAAGAACTGGTTTTCGAGATTTGCGATTTTTTCCGTCGGCAAATATTTCGGGCGGAGTTTCAAATATTTTGCGTAGTCGCCAGCGTCCTTAAAAACCGCGATTTTTGTCAGCTCCGGATTTTCAATCCCCCCGCAGTCCAAATTTTTGACGCTATCAAAAAGAGGGTCGTCGGGCGCGTCTGGGCTAAGCCATAAAAACGGCTTGAAGGGGTATGTCTTTACGGAATACGCGCCGTCTTCGCCGCGCCCGAGAACGTGCGCAACCGAATTGTCGTCGACCCAAACGCCGCAAATGGAAACTTCTGAAATATCGAGATTTTGCATGGCTCAAGGCAAATGTTTGAAAAAATGCTTGCGGATATTCGGGGATTTTTCAAACTTATTCGCTTATACAACAATAAAAGTTATGGAAAAACCACGCATAATTTTGTTGGGCGCACCCGGCAGCGGCAAAGGCACGCGCGCAGTCGCCCTCTGCGAAGTTCTCGGAATTCCCCAGATTGCAACGGGCGACTTGTTCCGCAAAAACCTCAAAGAGATGACCGAAATCGGCAAAATCGCCAAGGGCTACATCGACAGGGGCGAGCTCGTCCCCGACGAAGTCACGGCGGCGATGCTCAAAGACAGGCTCGCGCAGCCCGACGCCAAAAACGGCTTTGTCCTCGACGGCTTCCCGCGCTCCGTAAAGCAGGCGGAAATTTTGGATAAACTCCTCGCGGAAAGCGGCGAAAAAATCACTTCCGTAATCTACATCAAGGTTGACGACGAGGAAATCGTAAGCCGCCTGACCGGCAGAATGATTTGCTCCAAATGCCAGGCTCCCTACCACGTGCGCGACCACAAGCCCGCAAAGGACGGCGTTTGCGACAAGTGCGGCGGCGAGCTCATCGTCCGCGACGACGACAAGCCCGAAACTATCCGCAAGCGCCTGAAGGTTTTCCACGACGTTACTTTCCCGCTCGTCGAATTTTACTCGGCCCGCGGGCTTCTTGCGGAAATAAAATCCGAAACGTCGGCCCGGGGCATCAACGCCGACATGAAAGACCTTTCCAAAAAACTCGGCTTCATCGCATAATGAGAATAATGTGCATAGGCGACGTCGTCGGCAAGCCCGGCAGAAGCATTTTGCGCGATTTCCTGCCGCAAATCAGGCGGGACTTCGGCATAGACTTCGTGGTTGCAAACGGCGAAAATTCCGCGGGCGGCAGCGGCATAACGCGCAATATGGCAGACTCTCTAACTCGCTCGGGCGTCGACGCAATCACGCTTGGCGACCACATCTGGGACCAGCGATGCTTCGAGGGCGAAATCGACTCAGTCGAAAATCTTTGCCGCCCCGCGAACATCCCGCCCGAAAACCCGGGCAAAAAATACGTCGTTATCGAAAAAAATTCGCTTAAAATCGGCGTATTTTCGCTGCTCGGGCAAACGCTTATGAAGATAAAGGCGGACTGCCCATTCCGCGCGGCGCAAGCCATGCACGAAGAGCTCAAAGACCTTTGCGACATAACAATTTTGGATTTCCACGCCGAGACGACTTCGGAAAAAATCTCGATGGGCAATCTCTTGGACGGCAAGGCGACTGTGGTTTTCGGCACGCACACGCACATCCCGACAGCCGACGCGCGCATTCTGCCAAACGGCACAGCCTACATTTCCGACATCGGCATGACGGGCCCCTGGGACGGCTGCCTCGGCCGCGACAAGAACGCCGTCTTGCAAAGATTTTTGGACGGACGCCCCCGCGCATTCAACGTCGCAGAAGGCGATCCGCGCCTGTGCGGCTGCATTGTTGAAATCGACGACGCCACCAAAAAGGCGGTTTCAATAGAATCTTTCATATTCCCGAAGTTCGGCGAAAAGCTGCCGCCAACTCCGGAGGAAATCAGGCTCGAACAAAAACGCCTGCGCGAAGAG
>JAFXRX010000102.1 GCA_017526045.1 Opitutales bacterium | reverse complement strand
CTTGCGAATGGTGCGCTCGCCGATTACGGGGACGTCGAAGCGGTAGTCTTGGTTGGGCTTTACGGTTTTTACAAACAGGGCGTCTTTTGCCTCGAAAGTTCCCGCGCGCTCGAGCATTTTGTCGGTGCCCTCCCACGCCTCGACCGCCAGCACGCTGCCCCGCGCGACCACGCACGCCTGCCCTATGTCGAGCCTCGCGCACTCCTTTGCGATTTTCATCCCGTGAGCCAAGTCGCCTTCTTTCACGCTCCATTTTTTGCCGCAGATAAAGCCTTTCGGGGCTATCTGCGCGTCCAAAAACGACCTTGCGTCCAGCACAGTGCAGCCGATTTTTTCAAGCTCCCTTGCAATCGAGCCGAATATGCTTTCGGCGTTTTTTTCCTTGAGGGTTGCCAGAATCATCATCGCCTTCAAGTCAGGTTTAAGCCCCTTGAAAAGTTTTTTGGGCGTTATTTGCCCCGCCATAATGGCGTATTTTGCGCCGAATTTTTTTGTGCATTTTAGGAACTTGCCAAGCTGCCCGATGTTTACTGTGGCGCGGTCTTCGGGTGCGAAGCTGTCGAAGAGCTCCTCTTCGGTTTCGTCTTCGACGGCGATAAGCTTTACGTTCAAATTGAGCCTTCTTAGCTCGCGCAAAGTCTCGCGGGGATACGCGCCCTTGCCCGCGATAAGCTCAATCGCGGCGTCTTTATCGAAATCTTCAGGCAGGAATTTTGAGAGGTCCATATTATTTTGCGTTTTCGGGCATTCTTATGAAAAATTCCTTGAAAGCTATTCTGCGCGCGCGGATTTTGCCGCTTTCGTCTTTGTAAAATTCGGACGTTTTGAATGCGTCGTCGGCGGAGGATACGAGATGCTTTAGCGAGATTTTGTCCGCCAGCCCGAGCCGCTTTTTCTGGATTTTTACCCCGCCGTTTTCGAGCGAAAGAAAGAGCTCGTAGTCGATGGGTATGTATTCCTGCTCCTCCGAGCCGGGCTTGGAATACCTTACGGCTGCGTCGTACGCGCTTACACGCGCCGTTGAGCCGTCTACCTCGATTTTTATGTTGCCGCCCGCGGGCTCGAAAGTTCCGAATTTTGTCAGGATTTTAAATTTGCTCGCGGGGCGAGCCTCTCCGCGGGCGAAAACCGCAACCGCGTCTTCCGCGCTTATTTGCAGGTTCGACGCCGCCTTTTCGGAAAACTGCTGCAGCGACGAAGTTTGCGCTTCAGCCTGCTCGAATTTTTCGATTTTTATTTTGCCCGAGCGCAGGATGCAGGCGCAGTAGTTTGAAAGGGCAAAGCTTGCAAAGCCTCCGTTTGCGGATATTTCCGCGCCTTCCGCCGACGCGACTTCGCCCGATTTTACAGCCGAGCCCTGCGCCTTGATTTCCGCTTCGCCTCTCAGCGTGCGCGCAAAAATCAGCCCGCCTTCGGCGTTTAAAATTGGGCAAAACGCCAAAAACAAAGCCGCGACTGCCGTTAGCCTTTTCATTATTTTGCCACGATGTTTACGATTTTGCCCGGGACGAAAATTTCCTTTACAATCTGCTTGCCCTCGATGTGCCTTTTTACGCCTTCAAGGGATTTCGCAGCGGAGAGAACTTCGTCTTTTTGGGCGTCTTTTGCAACCTGCATTTCGGCTCTGAGCTTTCCGTTCACCTGCACCGCGATTTTAACCGTGCTTGTCTGCAGCATGGCCTCGTCGCAGGCGGGGAAGGGCGCGTTTGCAATAGAGCCTTTTTCGCCGAACTTCGCCCAGATTTCCTCGCAGATGTGCGGGGCAAACGGCGCGAGAAGCTGCAAGAATTTCTTCGCGCTTGCCTCCGACAAAGAGGCTTCCTTCTGGATTGCGCCAAGGCATATCATCATTTGCGAGATTGCCGTGTTGAAGCGCAAATTTTCGATGTCGTCGGAAACCTTTTTTATTGTCTGGTTGAGGATTTTCAGCAGCTGCTCGGAGTCTTTTGCGCCCCCGGAAATCTTTTTGGAGATTGTGCCGTCGCGCTCGACGTATTCCCTCCATACTTTTTTAAGAAATCTCGAAACGCCCTCTATGCCGCTTGTGTTCCAGGGCTTGGAATCTTCCAACGGCCCGAGGAACATTTCGTAGAGCCTAAGAGAGTCCGCGCCGTAGTTTGCGATGATTTCGTCGGGGTTTACGACGTTGCCGCGGCTTTTCGACATCTTGTAGGAGCGCGCGTCCACGAGTATCGAGGGGTCGGCTTTCAGCGCGAAATTTGCGCCCTGCTTTACGACGTCTTCTTCGGAAATTTTTACGGCTTCCTCGCCGCCCGAAAGCTTGTCCGCGCTAACGAATTTGCCGTCCTTATTTTTGAAGGCGGTGTATTCGAGCTGCCCCAAGATTATGCCCTGGTGGAAGAGCTTCTTGAAGGGCTCGGGGCTTTTTACGACGCCGCAGTCAAACAAAACCTTGTGCCAGAAGCGCGCGTACAAAAGGTGCAAAACGGCGTGCTCGGCGCCGCCTATGTAGAAGTCGGGCGTGCCCCAGTAGTTTTGAGCCTCTTCCGAAATCGGGCAAGAGTCATTTTCGGGGTCGCAGTAGCGCAGGTAGTACCAGCACGAGCCCGCCCATTGGGGCATCGTGTTCGTTTCGCGGCGCGCCTTGAACCAGCCTTCGCCTTCGGGCTTTTTTTCGGAAGCCGAAACAGTTTCGCCCGTTTTTGCGTTTACGTAAATGTTGAGCCAGTCCGCGGCGTGCGCAAGCGGGCTTTCGCCCGTGCCCGAGGGCGCGTAGGTTTCGATTTTAGGCAGCGTAAGCGGCAGGAATTTTTCCAAGACGGGAAGGGCGAATAGCTTTTTGCCTTCGTCTGAAACGTAGCAGACGGGCTTTTCGGGCAGGCCTTTGTAGCCGTTTGCCTGCGCAAAATTATAGGCGTCTTCTTCGACCCACATAATCGGGAAGGGCTCGCCCCAGTAGCGTTGGCGCGAGAAGAGCCAGTCGCGCAATTTGTAGTTTACGGACATTTTCCCGACGCCGCGCTCTTCGAGCATTTTTGTGATTTTCTTTTTGCCTTCGAGCGACTCAGTGCCGTCCCATTCTCCGGAATTTACCATTTTGCCGACGTCGGTGAAGGGCAGGGGAATGTCGTTGCCGTTTTCGTCTTTTTTGTCGATTACGCGGATTATCGGCAGGCTGTACTGCATTGCAAATTCGTAGTCGCGCTCGTCGTGCGCGGGGACAGCCATAATCGCGCCGGTGCCGTAGCTCATCAAAACGTAGTCGGCAATCCAGATGGGCACTTCCTTGCCCGTTGCGGGGTTTATCGCGTAAGAGCCGGAGAACACGCCCGTTTTGTTTTTGGCGAGGTCGGTTCTGTCGAGGTCGCTTTTAGACGCCGCGCTCTTTATGTACGAAGCAACCGCCTCTTTGTTTTCGGGCGTCGTAAGCTTTCCGACAAGCGGGTGTTCGGGCGCGATTACCATGTACGTCACGCCGTAGAGGGTGTCGGGGCGCGTCGTGAAAATCTTAAGCTTTTCGTCAAAGCCCTTGATTGCAAAATCGACTTCCGCGCCTTCCGAGCGGCCTATCCAGTTTGCCTGCAGCCTCTTTGTGGAGTCGGGCCAGTCGAGGTCTTTAAGCCCCGCCAAAAGCTTGTCGGCGTACGCTGTTATCTTCAAAACCCACTGGCGCAGCTTGCGCCTTTCGACGGGGTGCTTGCCCACTTCGCTCTTGCCGTCGATTACCTCTTCGTTTGCAAGCACAGTGCCGAGGGCGGGGCACCACCATACGGGCTTTTCGTCGACGTAGGCGAGCCCCTTTTCAAAGAGTTTTAGGAAAATCCACTGCGTCCACTTGAAATATTTTTCGTCGGTTGTGTTGATTTCCCTGTCCCAGTCGATGCCGAAACCTATTGATTTTATTTGGCGGCGGAAATTGTCGATGTTCTTTTTTGTCGTGATTGCGGGGT